>JBOFDD010000167.1:0-3720 GCA_051646645.1 Bacteroidales bacterium
TAAGTGCTTTAACAACACGTGAGAGTAAATATCGCGGTAAGATAACTTCTACACGAACCTCCACTTCTGTATGTTGTTGCCCGATTGCGCCAACATAAGGATCGGCCTCTTCACCTGCTTTAAACGTCCCTTCACCCAAGACATTATAGCTACATTCAGAATAGTTACCAATATGTCCGGCACCGGCACCAAAAAGAGCAGTCCTAACCAATTCGGCCTTTGCAAGAGGCACAAACGTAACAAGCTTAAGAAGCATACCTTCCTGTGGAACAAGAATACGAATATTCTTCAGGCCCAGTTTCTGCGCCATACGATAACTAACACCTTCGCTAACATTATCCAGGTTTGTATGAGCTGCATAAAGAACAATATCATTCTTTATGGCTTTCAACACACATCTCTCGACATAGTTACTTCCGGTCAAACACTTTAGTCCTTTAAAAATCAAAGGATGATGGGCTACAATAAGGTTACAGTTTTTGGTTATAGCCTCATCAATTAATTCTTCAGTAATATCAATAGCAATCAGTACTGCGGAGGCTTCGCTATTAACATCACCAACCTGAACACCCGAGTTATCGTAACTTTCCTGCAAAGGAAGAGGTGCAAAATCCTCAATTACTTTAATAATATCTCTGATTAGCATATCCTGTTAATGTAAAATCTTAAACACCAGTTCTCTTAATAAGTCATATGTAGATCCTGAATAATTCGCCACTCCTTTGGATTTAGCATCGCAAGTGTGGATCATTCCAATTATCTGCATTGTTTTCAGTGCCGAAAATGTCTTCATTCCAATCATATAATCTTTTGACTGAAAGGAGGATTTAAAACCTAGAGCCCTTGTTACACCTGCTTCCGATTTATCAGGCAGATAATAACACAACATCAGCTTGCTGAAATAATTAAACAAGACCGTATTGGTTACTACAATCGGGTTTGATTTCGGATTATCTCTGAAATAATTGACAATTCGATTTGCTTTTAAAACATCCCGTGATACGATTGACTTCAGTAGTTCAAAATTATTAAATTCCTTACTGATACCGATATTCTTTTCAACCAAATCAGGCATAATACGCGAGTTATTTCCCTTCTGTACAATAACGAGCTTATCAAGTTCTTTTACAATACGACTTAAATCAGTACCAAGAAACTCACTTAGCATAGCTGCAGCCTTCGGGTCTATGGTTTGCCCCTTGATCTGCAAATAAGATGATATCCATCCTGCTACCTGATTATCATACAGCTTCTTAGACTCAAACAAAATTCCGCTACGACTAACTTCAGAAGAAAGCTTCGTTCGTCCGTCAAGCTTTCCATTCCTGTAATTCAGAATAAGAATAGTAGAAGTAAGCGGTTTCTGAACATAATGAACTAATTTATCAAGCTCTTTAACTAGCTGAGCCTCTTTAACTAGCACAACCCGATGATTGGCAAAAGAAGGATAAAAACGGGCTTCATTAATAATATCGGTAACCGTTACATCTGCTCCGTAAAGTACTACTTCATTGAAGGCTTTTTCATCCTCTGTCAGAACCGTATTCATCAACGTATCAGTTATCTCGTCAATATAGTAATTCTCTTCCCCCATAAGAATATATACAGGAGCAAATTCTCTATTACGGATAGACTGAAGTATGGATGCAGATGTTAAAGCTTCTTTTTTAGCCATTCTGTTCTTCGAAACGTAGGTGTTTTACTGTTTTTCTATTTTGCAGAAGCATTTCAAGAGAGCGTATACCAATAAGAACATGATCTTTCACATAGCTCTTCGTTACTTCGGCATCACTTTTATCTGTTTTTACTCCTTCGGAAATCATTGGCTGGTCAGTAACAAGCAATAAGGCGCCGGTAGGTATTCCATTCGCAAAACCTACAGTAAACAAAGTTGCTGTCTCCATATCTATAGCCATTGCACGAATACTGCGCAGGTAATCTTTAAACACCTCATCATGTTCCCAAACGCGGCGATTTGTTGTAAACACAGTACCTGTCCAGTAATCATGCTCCATATCACGAATACTTGTAGACACAGCACGCTGCAAACTAAAAGCAGGTAGTGCTGGCAATTCTGCCGGCATATACAAGTCTGAAGTACCTTCTCCTCTGATCCCGGCTAATGGCAATATATAATCACCCAGTTTATTCGTTATTTTCAATCCTCCGCATTTCCCTAAAAACAAAACAGCTTTTGGTTGAATTGCGGAAAGCAGATCCATTATTGTCGCAGCATTGGAAGTGCCCATACCAAAATTGATAATCGTGATCCCATTCGCAACCGCATTCGGCATATTTACATCTGTAATAGCCTCTACGCCATAATGATCTGCAAAAATCTTCACATAATTTGAAAAGTTTGTCAGAAGAATATGGCTTGTAAACTCCTCAATCGGACGTCCGGTATAACGAGGTAACCAATTCTCTACGATCTCTTGTTTAGTTTTCATAAAGCTATATATTTTGCGGTTTTTAATCAACAAAGCTAATAATAATCATTGAAAATTCAGACATACTTCCTGAAAATAACTATTCCCAAGCATAAAAAGTTTATGGTACAACCTCTATTTATTCGTATATAATCCGGACAGCCACAATCTGATTCAATATATTTTATTACTTTCGTTTCCTGTAAAAAACAACAATTCATATGAATTCTTTAAATTTACCTGATTACGACATTAGAATAACTGTACGAAATCAGAAAAAACTTATATGGGATCGTTTGCGTCGCAAATATGTAGCGTTAACTCCGGAAGAGAGAGTCAGACAATATTTTGTAGAATATCTTATTCACGAAAAAAATTACCCCGATACGCTTATGAATAATGAAATCGGAATAAATCTGAACGGAATGACAAGACGGTGCGATACAGTTGTTTTCGGAAAAGATCATTCTCCTCTTGTAATTGTCGAGTTTAAAGCGCCACATATCACTATTAATCAAAACGTATTTGATCAGATCGTTCGCTATAATATGGTATTAAAGGTTCCGTTTCTGATTGTTTCGAATGGAATCAACCATTATTGCTGTTATGTGGATTATATCAATCACACCTGCCGCTTTATTGAAGATATACCGGCATATTCAGATTTAATCCCGTCCGAAAGCAAACAGGAATAAATGAATCATAATCATAAATTAAAACTTAATACAGATCCTTTTATGAACAGAAAGGCTATATCTTTATTTTCCGCCCTCATCCTCTTTTCTTCCGCGAGCTTTGCTCAGAAAGAATCATTAGAAACGGCAAAACAAAATCTTAGTAAATACAACGTTACTGATCTTTCAGAGTTTGATCAGGCCAAGATTAAAGCTATTGAAGAATATCGTAAGTTTTATGCAAAAAATGCACATCGCGGTCACTCATTAAATAAATTAAAATCACCAATTATGCAATCCATTGCACTTCTAAATAGCAATGGCACATTTAATGATTTAGACATCGAAGAAAAAGCATTTTCTGACGCTAATGCATTTCAGAACAGATCGTCTGCTGTTGTAAATGAAGTAGGTCTTTTTCTGACCGAAGCTTACAACCGCATCTGGAGTATTGCAGAGGGCTATCGCTCTGGAAAATTAAATCGAGTAGGTAGGGGGATTACTCCCCCGCCCTCTCACACCACCGTGCATGCTCTCGCACACGGCGGTTTCTTTTAACTGTTTAACCTTGCGTGATTTAATGTGAGATTATACAACCCTTCCTCTTCAAACCATTT
>JBOFDD010000168.1:0-9571 GCA_051646645.1 Bacteroidales bacterium
TTAAAGGCCTTGATGTTTCGCAGCTACACGTGTTTTCTTATTCAGAACGTCCGGGTACTATGGCACTTAAGATTGATCATGTCGTTTCGGCAAAAGAAAAGCAGGAGAGAAGTAAGCGACTGCTGGATCTTTCGGATGAAAAAACACAAGCGTTTTACCAGCACTTCATCGGGACAGAGCATAAGGTTCTTTTTGAGCATGCAAAAGAAGGTGATTTGATGCATGGTTTTACGGAAAACTACATTAAAGTTGAGATACCTTTCGATGAAACGCTGTCCAATCAGGTTGAGAAAGTAACTTTGGGTGAGTTTAATGATGATAAATCAGCATTGAAAATTCGATAATGTATAAAAAGTCCGCTTTTTTGTTTGAAAATGCAAACAGAATCAGCGGACTTTTTTATCTTTGTTGCTCATCAAAAATATTGTCATGTTGAAGGTCTTAGACTATCTGCTGTCGGGGTTGTTTTGGTTTTTATCCATTCTCCCCTTAAGCTTTTTATATATACTGTCTTACGGAGTACGCTTTCTGGTTTATTATGTAGCCGGATACCGGAAAAAGGTGGTAAGAGAAAATCTTAAAAATTCATTTCCCGAACTTTCTGAGCGGGAGCGATTGAAGATTGAAAAAGATTTTTATTTGTATCTGTGTGATTCCTTTTTTGAAAGTATTCATGTTCTGAATATGTCACGCGAAGAGATCAGTCGCAGAATGCAGTTTAATAATTCGGAATTGCTGGATCATTATGTAAGTAATGGACGATCAGTTATTTTATGTCTAGGACATTACGGAAACTGGGAGTGGATCCCGTCCATGACTCTGCAAATAAAAGAAGAGTGCGTGCTGGCTCAGCTTTATCGTCCTTTGAAAAATAAGTTCTTTGATCAGTTCTACCTGAATATCCGTCAGAAATGGGGGGCTAAGAGCGTTCCAAAATCCGAAACCCTAAGGGAGATAAGAGACGTTCGTGAACAGGGTAAGCAGTTTGTAATGGGGTTTATGGCTGATCAGACACCTTCACCTTCTAATATTCATTACTGGACTGATTTTCTTAATCAGGAAACACCGGTGCTTACCGGACCGGAGAAGATAAGTGTAAAAGGGAATTATGTAGTTGTCTACCTGGATATAAAACGTATAAAACGAGGCTATTATACTGGAGAGTATGTTCTGATTACGGATAAGCCAAAGGAGGAAGCTCCTTTTTTTATTACAGAGACATATACCCGGATGATGGAGAACACAATACGCCGTAGCCCGGCTTACTGGCTATGGACCCACAAACGATGGAAGCACAAAAAAGCATGAAAAAAATAGCTGTAGTTATACTTAACTGGAATGGAAGAGATTTGCTGAAGAAATATCTTCCTTCCGTTGTAGCATTTAGTGACCCTGAACTTGCTGATGTTTATGTGGCAGATAATGGTTCGGATGATGATTCAATATCGGTTTTGCAATCCGGATTTCCGACCGTAAAAATCATTCAGCTTGATCGTAATTATGGGTTTGCTGAAGGATATAATCTTGCTATCGAACAAATTGAAGAAGAATATGTTCTGCTATTAAACTCAGATGTACGTGTAACTGAAAACTGGTTGAATCCACTTTTTGATTATATGGACGGTCATCCTCAGATAGCTGCATGTCAGCCTAAAATACGCTCGGACAGAAATCCTGAAATGTTTGAGCATGCAGGAGCATCGGGGGGATTTATCGACCGCTGGGGATACCCTTTTTGCCGCGGACGTCTGTTTCATATTATAGAAGAAGACAGACAACAGTATAACTCGATTATGTCTGTCTTCTGGGCTACAGGAGCTGCACTGCTTACACGTACTGCTTTGTTTAAAACATCAGGTGGTCTTGATGGTAGCTTTTTTGCTCATATGGAGGAAATTGATTACTGTTGGCGCTTATGGGCAAGAGGGTATGATATTGTAGCAATACCTGATAGCGTAGTGTTTCACCTCGGTGCTGCTACACTGCAAAAGGAAAGCCCGCGTAAAACATATCTGAATTTCAGGAATAATCTACTCATGTTATATAAAAATGAGTCGAAATGGAAATGTCGCCGGGTTTTATTAGCCCGTTTTTTTCTGGACTTTGTAGCTGCGTTAAAGATGTTTGTAACAGGTGAAAAAGAGAATGCCGGGGCTGTGATGAAAGCTGTTCGGGATTTTTACAGTATGCGGTCAAAGTACAGAACGAAAAGAGACCAGAACCAGCAATTACGTAAGAGAAAAAGTATTCCCTCACAATATAGGGGATCGCTGCTGATCGATTTTTACCTGAAAGGAATACGGAGATTTAGTCAAATGAAAATGAAATAACTTAGATACAATGCGATTAGATAAAGCCCGGAACATGTATAAGAATATAGCTGATACATTTATATCGCTATTCAAATCCCGTAGTGAAGCATTGACATCTGCACGGGATGCTGATCCACGTTCTTTTGTGGAAAATTATTTTTATCCTCTGCTGGGCATTTTTGCCATTTCGCTCTTTGCAGGGAGGCTGATTCATTTAGGCTCATTTGATGTGGCTGAATTATTGCGTTATTCGTTAGCGAAAATATCGGCACTTATTCTGAGTTACTATCTGATAGCACTTAGTTTCAGATACCTTTTTGAAAGGTACTTTAATAAGACTTTTTCGTTGCCTCAAATGCAAACCTATGTAGGCTACCTCCTTTCGGTAGATATTGTTGTCGGTATGCTTGTGGAATTTTCGTTTCCTGAATTTCTGGAGGCACTCTCTCTGTATATTATAGTGCTTCTGTGGGACGGATCGAAGAGTTTTTTGCAGTTAGAAGAAGACAAACGCCTTGCCAATACGTTAATGGCGATCTTTGTTTTCTTTGGCATTAAATGGCTTGTATCATTTTTCTTTAATAAACTTATACTATAAGTTATGCATAAACAGAATCAGATCAATATAAAAAATAAACGTGCCTCATTTGATTATGAGTTGCTTGATCAATATATTGCCGGTATCGTTCTTACCGGTACAGAAATTAAGTCAATCCGTCTTGGTAAAGCCAGTCTTGTGGATACATTTTGTGTATTTGAAAATGATGAGCTTTGGGTGAAAAATATGCATGTTACTGAATATTTTTTCGGATCATATAACAATCACTCAGTAAGAAGAGACCGTAAGCTGTTGCTTACAAAGAAAGAACTTGCAAAATTGCGGCGTCTGACAAAGGAAACAGGCTTTACTATCGTTCCGACAAAACTGTTTATCAATGAAAAAGGACTGGCAAAGCTGGTTGTCTATACGGCAAAAGGTAAAAAAGTGTATGATAAACGTGAGTCTTTGAAAGAAAAAGACGATAAACGATCTATGGATAGAGCTATGAAGAAATAATTTCTTCTGTTTTCCTTTTTTCTTTCTGATACAGAATATACCTTTGGGGCGTTTTTTCAAAATGAACAATACAAATGAAAATTATCATTGCCGGTGCCGGTGAGGTTGGTACTCACTTAGCCAAACTTCTTTCAAGAGAAGATCAGGATATTATATTAATTGATTCCGACGAGAAGAAGCTTCGTGCTTTTGACTCAAAATTAAACATCATGACGAATGTAGGTAACCCTACTCGTATTGAAGTTTTGAAAGAAGCTGGTGTGAGAGGTTGTGATCTGTTTATTGCAGTTACACCACACGAGAGTCTGAATATTACGGCTTGTATTCTTGCTGCTAATCTGGGAGCGCAAAAAACAGTTGATCGTATCGAGAACCAGGAATATCTGATTCCGAAGAATCGTGAGTTTTTTGCCAATATAGGCGTGCATGAGCTGATCTATCCCGAAATGCTGGCGACAGATGAAATTCTTGCTTCGCTAAAACAAACCTGGGTCAGACAACAATATTACTTTGGTAACGGAGCTCTTATGCTGGTGGGTATTAAAGTCAGAGCAAATGCTGAAATTCTTAATATACCGCTAAGTGATCTTACGCGTGGAGAATCACATTACCATCTGGTGGCAATAAAACGTAACAGAGAGACCATAATGCCTCGTGGTAACGATGAAGTAAAAGCAGGTGATATTGTTTATTTCACACTCAAACCAGAGTTTATTGCTGAGGTTAAAGAAGTGTGTGGGAAAAAAGAACTTGACGTACGTAAAGTCATGATCGTTGGCGCAGGTAAAATAACAATACTAACAACGAATAATGCTCCTGAGAAAATGAGCATAAAAATTATCGAGCCAGACACGGAAAAGGCACAGAAGATTGTCGAAAAGGTGGACAGAGCAATGATTATCCATGGCGACCCGCGTAACACCGAACTCCTAAAAGAGGAGGGCATTAAGAATATTGATGCGTATATTGCACTTTCAGAAAGTTCGGAAGAGAATATTTTGTCTTGCCTGACAGCCAAAAAATTTGGTATTCGTAAGACAGTGGCAGAGGTTGAGAATATTGATTATATTGAAATGGCTGAAAGTCTGGATATCGGTACAATCATCAATAAGAAACTAATTGCCGCAAGTCAGATCTACCGGATGTTGCTTGAATCAAAAGCCGTGAATGTAAAATGTCTGACTTTTGCAGATGCTGAGGTGGTGGAGATGATCGCTAAAGAGAATTCTAAAGTAACGAAAAAAACCGTGAAAGAATTGAGCCTGCCTAAAGGAATCACATTTGGAGGTTTGGTTCGTAAAGGTGAAGGAATTCTCATCAATGGGGATACTCAAATTTTACCGGGAGATACTGTAATTGTATTTTTCCTTGGTACAGCCATTCAGAAAATGGATAAATATTTTAACTAAGTTTCCGTAACTATTCTTCTTCTTCGACTATTACTATGAATAGTTTCAATGTAAAACTCACATCTTATATATTAGGCTTGCTTCTCTTTGTAGAAGCAGGCTTTCTATCTCTCTCTATTCTCGTTTCTCTTATTTACCAGGAACACGATATTTTCGCTTTTTTAATAGCAATCGTTATATCTGTTGTTATAGGCAGTCTGATGATGCTTTATGGAAAAAAGCATACAAAAGAACTATCTAAAAAAGAAGGTTTCCTTATTGTCAGCTCTTCGTGGCTCCTTTTCTCTCTTATCGGATCGGTTCCATTTATGGTAAGTGGAAGTATTCCAGGATTTACTAATGCATTTTTTGAAACAATCTCCGGATTTACCGGAACGGGGGCCAGTATTCTGAATAATATTGAGGAACTTCCGCATGGCATATTGTTCTGGAGAAGTATAACCCAGTGGATAGGTGGTATGGGGATGGTTGTTTTTACGATTGCTCTGCTTCCATTACTGAAGGTAACAGGTGCCGTGACTCTTTATAATACAGAAGCTCCGGGTCTAACTAAGGATAAGATGACACCTAATATTACGGGGACTGCACGCAGATTGTGGGGGATGTATATTACACTGACATTAGTTCTTGTGGGATTGCTGTTGTTGGGACCTATGAATCTTTTTGAGGCAGTTTGCCATAGTTTTACGGCAATGGGAACAGGAGGGTATTCGACAAAACAAGCCAGTATAGCGGCCTTCAATTCGCCTTATACCGAATATATGCTTACTCTTTTTTGTTTTATTGCAGGGATAAACTTCTCTCTTTTATACGTGTTATATCATGGGAAGATGAAAAAGATGTTTAAAGATGAAGAGCTGAGATGGTATTTTATTTTTGTGGCAGGTGCTACGCTGATAACGACTATTGCTCTTTTGTATTTTAAAACATACACAAGTGTTGAGGTCGCGTTTAGGAATGCTCTTTTTCAGGTTGTAACAATTATGACCACTTGTGGTTATGCTACAGCTGATTATATTACCTGGGGTAGTTATTTCTGTTTCTTCTCCGTTTTGCTGATGCTGATCGGAGGGAGTGCCGGATCTACAAGTGGAGGAATAAAGGTGGTTCGTATCGTAGTAATGATAAAGAATGCCCTGAATGAATTCAGCAAACACCTTCATCCGAGTGCGCTTGTTCCGGTGAAAATAAATAAGCAAATCATACCTAATCCATACGTTGTAAAAACGCTGGCTTTTATTTTTGTTTATCTTTGTGTAATATCTATCGGAGTGACAATCCTTTGTTTCTGCGGATCGAATATGGAAGAATCTATCGGTTCGGTTGTATCGTGCATTGGAGGCGTTGGTCCGGGATTGGGACGTACAGGTCCTGCCGGGAACTATGATGTCCTGGAGCCTGTTGCAAAATGGACCTTATCATTCATTATGCTGATTGGTCGTCTCGAATTATTTACAGTACTTGTATTATTCACTCCAAACTTCTGGAGAAATAAATAAGAAACAAATAAGATGAAACCAAGACTAAATAAGTTTTATTTTAAAGATACCTCTTTTGCACAACTCATGCAAAAGAGGATCTTTAGTGTTTTACTAATAGCTCGGAAATACGATGCCTTCATGCTTGAGGATGATGGCCGTATTGAAGAGCTTATTTTTTTTGAATATACTTCGTTAAACCTTCGGTATCCACCACGGATTACTCAGGTTGTGTCTGAGGATGAGGCTATGAATGAGTTGCAAACTCATCGCTATGATCTGATTATAGCTATGCCGAGTATAGAGTCGACAGAAGTGTTTAATACGGCAACCCGCATTAAGGAAAAGTATGCAGATATACCAATCATTGTTCTTACTCCATTCTCCAGAGAGATATCAATGCGTCTTGCTAATGCAGATCTGGGGGCTATTGATTATATATTCAGCTGGTTAGGTAATGCTGAGCTACTGCTTGCCATTATCAAGCTTATGGAGGACCGCATGAATGCCGAGCATGATGCGCTTGCGGTTGGTGCTCAGGTAATCTTATTAGTTGAAAACTCCGTATATTTCTATTCATCTGTTCTTCCACATCTCTATAAGTTTATTCTTAAACAATCACAGATATTCTCCAAAGAGGCTTTGAATGAGCATGAGATGATGCTCCGTATGCGCGGTCGTCCCAAAATTCTTATGGCCAGGAACTACGAGGAGGCTATGTATCTGTACGAAAAATATAAAAATCAGATGCTGGGTATTATCTCGGATGTTCGTTTCCGGATAAACGGTGTGACAGACTCCGAAGCGGGTATAAAATTTTGTTCTCATGTACGTAAGGAGGATCCGTTTATTCCAATCATTATACAATCGTCCGAGCTGAATAACCGAGATAAAGCATTGAGCCTTCAGGCTGATTTTCTGGATAAGAATTCGAAGAAGTTTACTGTAGATTTGAAACAGATTATTCTTACTACTTTTGGGTTTGGAGATTTCTTACTGCAAGATCCCGCAACAGGGAATATACTAATGCGGATTACTAATCTAAAGGAGTTTCAGAATAATATTCTGAATTTTCCGGAAGATTCTTTCCGCTATCATGCTTCACGGAATCATTTTTCGCGCTGGCTTTATTCTCGTGCGATGTTCCCACTTGCGGAATTTGTAAAGCGGCACAGAATTTCTCATTATCCGAATTTTCAGGATGCGAAACAGGCAATCTTTGATGCGATTGTTGACTATCGCAGAATGAAAAACAGGGGAGTAGTAGCCGTATTTGAAAAAGACCGTTATGACAGATACTCCAATTTTGCACGTATCGGAGATGGCTCTTTAGGTGGTAAAGGACGCGGACTCGCTTTTATAGATTCCATTATCAAGTCTCATCCGGATTTAGAAGATTTTGAGGGGACTACTGTCACTATACCAAAGACGGTTGTTCTTTGTTCAGACTATTTTGATGATTTTATGGAGAGTAATAATCTGTATGGTCTGGCTTTATCTGATATCTCAGATCAGGAGGTGCTTGATGCGTTTCTTCAGGCAGAACTGCCCGATGCCTTGCGGGATGACTTTCTGACTTTTATGGCAGCAACAGAATCGCCAATTGCTGTGCGTTCATCCAGTTTGCTTGAAGATTCGCATTATCAGCCTTTTGCCGGGGTATATTCAACTTATATGATTCCCAACTTAGAAGATAAAGAAGCTACGGTGCGACTTTTGGCTTGTGCTATAAAATCCGTTTATGCTTCGGTTTTCTATCAGGAAAGTAAGGCTTATATGCTTGCTACATCTAATTTGATTGATCAGGAGAAAATGTCAATCATTTTGCAGGAAGTAGTAGGACGGAAATATGATGATCGTTATTATCCAACTTTATCGGGTGTAGCCCGCTCTTTGAATTTCTATCCG
The DNA here is from genome assembly GCA_051646645.1 of Bacteroidales bacterium. Lineage (GTDB taxonomy): Bacteria > Bacteroidota > Bacteroidia > Bacteroidales > UBA7332 > UBA7332. Next base: position 8,165 of record JBOFDD010000168.1, read on the forward strand.
ATCAATGATGAAAAGGCTACGGATGGTATTGCAAATATCGCATTTGGTTTAGGTAAATATATTGTTGATGGAGGAGTCTCACTGAGATTCTCACCTAAACATCCTCATAATATTCTCCAGCTAAGTGATATGGATCTGGCTCTGAAAGAAACACAGACACGTTTTTATGCTTTATCGCTCAATAATATTGATTGTCCTTTTGAGGTTGAAGATAGTTTTAATCTTGTGAAGCCTCTTGTGCGTGATGCGATAGCAGACGGATCGCTTAAAGATGTTGTTTCGACTTACAATTTTAATGATCAGATGCTGATAGACGGACTTCATGAAGGTGGGCGTAAGGTTGTTACGTTTGCTAATATTCTACAACATAATGTATACCCTCTTGCCAAGGTGCTTCAGGAAGTTCTGCGTGTGGGAGAGGAGGAAATGGCTACACCTGTAGAAATTGAATTTGCTGTTGAGCTAAATAATCCAGATTACCCGGAAGGACTTTTCTATTGGTTGCAGATTCGTCCGATTGTTGATAGTAATAAGGAAACTGAAGAGGTTAAGGAGTTATCTTCTTTATCTAATTTTTGTCAGAACGATTGTATTCTTATGTCGGATCACTCTCTCGGACATGGAGTCGTATCTGATGTGTCTGATATTATCTATGTTAAAAGTAAAGGATTTAAAGCATCAAATAATATAAAGATCGTAGAGCAGATTGATGCATTGAATCGTGAATTTATAAAGTCGGGACATAACTATATTCTCGTTGGTCCGGGGCGTTGGGGGTCCAGTGATCCGGCGCTTGGCATTCCTGTAAAATGGTCGCATATTGCAGGTGCACGAATTATTGTTGAATGCGGATTGGAAAACTACCGGATTGAACCAAGTCAGGGAACACACTTCTTTCAGAATATGACGTCGTTTGGTGTAGGATATTTCACTATAAATCCATTTATGAATGATGGCTTTTTTAATGAAGAGTTTCTGGATGAACAGGAAGCTTTGTTTGAAAGTGACTTTATCCGACATGTTCGCCTGCCTCATACAACAAAGATTATTCTTAACGGGAAAAAAGGATTAGGTGTTGTGCTGAAGAATAAGAATTAAAATTCTGAACGAAGTGAAAAGTTTCTAAACACGCCATATCGTTATCCATTTGAACTCTATAAAAAAAGAGGGTGTCTCAAATCATTGTGATTTTGATACACCCTCTTTTTTATATCTCTGATATCAGAGTTTATAACATTCTCAGACAAGTGTTTCATAAATATAACTCGTAACCCAACTTTGCCCCTAAAAATTATTTTCAACTATTTTCAGGGGCTTTTTTACGATTATTCGTGAGTGTAATTTGCTTAATGTATTGATAATAAGCGCTGCTTTTCTGATCAACTTCTTGAAACCCGAATTGTAGTA
>JBOFDD010000169.1:0-4900 GCA_051646645.1 Bacteroidales bacterium
TTACTTTATAAGTAACATGTTGCTTATGTTCCCTTTCTTCAACACCGTCAAGTACAGGGCCTAAATGCGGAAATTTATCAGGCCACATGAGTGGAGTAGGGTTTTTATCAGCTGTAGCTCCGTTTTTAGGATAGGGTTGTGTACGTACCTCATCCATTAAACGGATATCGTTCAGCTTAATGACAGCTGGATCTTTTTTTGCAAATACAGATATGTTGCATGCAAATGCAAAAATGACTGTTCCGATTAATAGTTTTTTCATTCTGTGTTTGGTTTTTAGAGAGGGAAGATACGGTGTGTAGTCATATCTTCCCAAGCTCTTTTCTATTTAGTTTCTTTATTTTTCCGAATATCCTGCAAGATTGTAAAGAACAGGTTCTGTGCTGTTCCCTACCCGATAAATACCGAATTTGAAATAGTATCCGTCATCATCATTCCTTCCGATGAGTATCTCCTCGTTATTTACGATATGTTCCGATACATCTTTCTTACCGTTTTTGTAGTTCATTGTTACATCAAGTTTCCCGGGTTCAACAATTGTTTCGGCTTCACGACCGTATTTAGTCCATTTGATTTTTACCTTAAAAGTAACCCAGGTATCTTTCGGGAAACTATTGAACGGCATCTTATATGCAATTGTCGAAGCTTTGTATTCAGAAGTGACTGGCTTCATAACTTTCGTTCTGGCTGTATTTGCGTTACATCTGTCATTCTTATCCGTTAACCATCTGCGATCGGAATTTGCTTTAATATAAAAGTATCCGTCAGAAAATCCGAAAGCCAGCGGAGGGTAACCACCTTGCTCTATAAGATATCCGTTTGGTTTTCCAGCTTTGTAAACTAAATTTCCGTTTTTATCTTTCTTTTGATTTCCGTTTTTATCCAGATCAGCTACTTTTTCATGTCCTGTATTCTTTTTAAAAAGCATCTGATTATGGAGAGTTACAAATTCTTCGTCGCTTACTTGTTTAATTACACCTTCCGGTGTTTGCAGTAATGTACGTGTAGGCATACCGTGCCATTGTGCGAATATTGTATTTACACTTTGTGATAAATCTCCGGGGATATATGCCGAAAACGTATACTCTTTGGTTGATGCTTGTGGAGATATCCCTTTTCCGTAGTGGTAAACTTTTTTTATTATAACAGCATTTTCCAGTTCTTTTTCTGAAAGCTTTTCAACATCTTTTGCCGTTGCATAACAATAACTTAATTCAGTCCGACCTTTTGTTTCGCCTTTTGCCCAACCTTCTAATGTGTTATCCTCCTGATTCAGGAAGAAACGGTAAGATGGTTTCCCATTGAACATTCGGGTATAGTCATACCCGATAGCATGCTTCTTACCTGTACCAACAGCTACCCATTCACCATCAATAATTGATTTCTCAGGTGCAACTTCTGCCTGTACGTTAACTCTGGCAGGTAGTGAAACGAAATCTTGTTTTTGTGCCTGAAGACTCAAAGTCATTGCAAAGGCACAGTATAAAAATGTTTTTTTCATAATATATTCTGTTATTAATATATTTCTAATGTTGTTTCTTTCTGACTTAGCTCTACTAACAGTGGAATAAATTCAAAACCGGGGGTGAAATTGAAAATTCGTTTATTGTCATTTGTTTCACCAATATCTATTCCTGAATCAGACTTTATCCGGATCTGCTTTTTGCCTTCACCTATTATTAGTTCGTTGTCTTTAAGCAAACACGCTTCCTGATTTGGTGAGATAACAGGTAGTACGATCTTGATTCCGGCCAGATCACTTGTTGCTTTAGCTTTCATTGTAACTCCTTTTTTGTGGAATAAGCAGGAACTTTCGATAATGATATCTCCGTTTTCCGGTGAAGCCTGATTGATGTTGACTAACTTATTACGTACGATAAACAGATCTCCTTTTGCTGTTTTTTTGTAAGTGATCTCAGCATCAGTATCATCGAGATTCGTATATCTTTCTCCGTCCTTGAAGTACTCAAAGCAAGGAGTCGGACACATTCTTACTCTTTGTTTATCAGCCTGCATGTTCGGTTGTTCGATAAGAGTATATTTGTTCATACCTGCTGCAAATACCGGACCTCTTGACTTATTCCAGAGCATCGATAATACTCCTCCCATAGGATGGGTTCCTTTCACTTTGTACTCCGAATCGTATCCGGTGAAAGTTGAATGCCAGTCGCCATGGGCAATCGTCCATGTACGTATATCCTTAAAAAACTTGCATCCTTTCTGCATCTCACGCGGCAGAGCTGTTGCTTTTCGATTTTTTTCGGGGTTGTATATTTGCAAGCAGGCAGCTAATGCTTTAGCATGTCCGAAGTTATGATGATTACAGGCATACTGACCATTCGATAAGTAGTGCATTCCACCGTATAGTGATCCCTCATGTGTAGCTTCCTTCATCAAATCAACATTTCTGCTGATGGCAGTTACAATTTCCGGATATTCATTAGCAAGCAGATAGTATCCCCCCATAAAGCCATCGCTGGTCCGACCTCCCCAGTAAGTCCACTTAAAACTACGTGTTCCCCAGCTGTTATCCCATGCTCCGTCAGGAAGCATAAACTCCAGATGTGTCTTCATCGATTTACCTACAAGACTCATCAGACTGTCATCCTTAGCCATCATTGCATAAAATGCCATATTGGGTAATGATTCTTCGACATTATAGAGCAAGTCAACAGGTTTTGTTTCGTTTTTCGTTTTCGTCTTTATATTCGGTCCTTCTCCAAAAAGGAAATAATCATTTTCTGTGAAGTAATCTTTCATATCTCCGGCAATAAGTCTTGCTTTATCTATGAAATCCTGTCTTTGCAGATGAGTTCCTAAAAGATATAAAGCATAAGTGGCTGAAGCCGAGTAGTTAATATTCATATTTCTCCATCCATCACGGCGACGGCTAAAAATGAAATCATTACTGTAAATAAATTCACCTGCTTTCTCAAGTCTGTTCCACCAGCTTTTTCTGATCGAATCAGGAAGTAACTCTCCGTGATGATGAAGAGCTTCGCCCAGTGCTAGGGCTGCAAAGACAGTGGTGCCGTTCCAGTCAGAAACATTTATATCATTCAGCCATCCCCCATCAGGAGTGGATACATTTTTTTCGGCCCAGTCCATCAGCGAAATGGCAGCATCTGTGTATTTTGTTTCGCCTGTATTTTCAGCTAAATACAGGAGAGGGAGAACTGCATCCATACATCTTCCGTGTATACGGTTACAGGCAGGACATAATATGCCTCCCCGAAGGGCTTCGTGTCCGGTGGTTATTTGTTGCGAGACAAGATTGTCTCCCCATGTTTTTACCATTTCAAACGATTTGTTATACAATTCGTCTGATTTGTATTCCGCCCGATTAGCTGCACTTATCTGAATGGATAGCGGGCTAAGTAAAGAGATTGCGGAAATAATGAAAGGTTTAATCATGCTTGTCTTATGTTTGGTTTAATTCGTTATTTCTGAACGTAAAATTAATCATGATAAAGCGAAGAGGAATTTAAACTCAAATATTCGTTTTCTTATTTCATGCAGCAGACTTTTACTTTTGTCTTATCTGCTATCACATTTGTTTAATAGCTATATATATCAGCCTATTATAGATTTTTTATTCTAGTAAAAGAGATTATGCTTGCATCATCCCCTGTGTATGAGTGAATGGATGTTGAATTAGAAACGTATCTCATTATTCAATCAAACGTATATATTAATATAATCGGGGTGCGAATTAGTGAGAACGTCTCTATGAATTATTTTTTTCGAACGTATGATTTGCAATTCCGCTCCGGAGCGGAATATAAACCCCTCCGGAGCGGATTGTAATCCCGTCCGGAGCGGAATTCTGACAGCCTCGGAGGATTCAAATAATTTTCGGTTCGATTAAACTAACCGACAAGTGTGGTTGAATTAATACATATGAATATCCTGATAAAAGCATACGTACATCAATCAGGGATTAAAGTTACTTCTTACCCCGACTTGGCTGATGAATTAGCAAGTAGCTAAATGAATTTAGCAAGTAGGTAAATCATTTTAGCAAGTAGCAAAATTCATTTACCTGCCTGACGAAATAATCCGTTTCAGTTCTAAACGATTTCCATAATATCCTCTACACAGAGTTTTATTTTTGCGTTTTCATCCAGCACTATCCAGCACAATACTATGCTATCCCTTTATAGATGCTGCTTTTGTTAGTGTAGGATGGGTCTGTTTTTCGATTGTCATCTAGCACTATCCTTCACCATCCTACACTATTTTGTATTGTCTTTGGGTCGTTAACTTGCAGTAATATAGTATATTATGTTTGTTTGTGTTGGATAGTGCTGGATGTGTAGGATAAAAACAAACTTTTGAGTATATCTTAAATAGATACTTATGTATAAAGAAAGAGAGTATGGTTTTACTACTAAAGTACCTCATGATTCCTTTATTGTATGAGAAGTAGCTTTATTTCTGTAGACAGAAACCTTATATATGGCCGGAAATTTCATACGAGAGAGCGTCAAAGGTTAATTTATTTGTTAATAAAATATAATGCAATTACTATCTTTTGTTTGATTACTAGTTGTTTAGCTAGTATAGCCGGTTTTAAAGTGAAAAAAATATGCGAAATAAATTTGGAGCGTATAGGAGAAAACTCTACTTTTGTATCCGCAATCGAGAAACAAACGACATGCGAGTCGCTTGAGATTGCAATCTGAATAAGATTAATAACAAGACTTATATATAAACAAAAGTAGTACAAGCACAATAGGTATATTGAACCGTCAATATTAGATATTGAAAACGGAACCTTGAGCATAGGAAAAAATAACAAATTACAACGAAGAGTTTGATCCTGGCTCAGGATGAACGCTAGCGACAGGCCTAACACATGCAAGTCGAGGGGCAGCACAAGGTAGCAATACTGAGGTGG
>JBOFDD010000170.1:0-6656 GCA_051646645.1 Bacteroidales bacterium
CGCTCCGGAGCGGAATTACAACCGGACGGGAGCGGATTGCTAATCCACGGTTTTATTCAACTAATCCGCATCTATATTTAAAGTAATCCAAAGTTTGATGTGAATAATTCAATATGATAAAAGTTTTTCCAGACAACAATAAAATAATACGAATTAAAATATTCACGTATAGAAGTCTTTGCTTCCAACTTTCTGTTTTTTTTTGTATGTTTGCCTTGGAACATAAATTGAAACTAAACAAAGAGAATCTATTATAAACTTCAACCAAAAACGATGAAAAAAATCTTTTTAGCAGCTGGTATGCTTGCTATGCTTTATTCTTGTTCTACAAGCAATAAAGGTGAAGCTTCCAATCCATTCTTTTCAGAGTACAAAACGCCATTCCAGGTTCCGGACTTTGATGCAATCGCATTTGAACATTATCTACCTGCCTTTGAAAAAGGAATGGCAGATCAGGCTCAGGAAATTGATGCTATTATCAAGAACCGTGCTATGCCGGATTTCGACAATACAATTGCAGCACTTGACGAAAGCGGAAAGCTTCTTTCTAAAGTTAGTCGTGTATTCTTCGGACTTAACGGAGCTTGCACAACTGAAGAAATGCAGAAGCTTAACCGGGAAATCGCACCAATGCTCTCAAAACACTATGATGACATCAATCTGAATCCGCTATTGTTTGATCGCGTTAAACAGGTTTGGGACAGAAGAGCTGATTTCAATCTGAATCCTGCTCAGGCAAAACTTCTGGAAGACACCTACAAAGGATTCGTTAATGGTGGAGCTAATCTGAACGCTGAAGATCAGGAAAAACTTCGTAATCTTAACAGTCAGATCTCTGAAAATCAGATCAAGTTTGAACAAAACGTCCTGACTGAGACAAATGCTTATGAACTTACTATCGACAATAAAGAAGATCTTGCCGGACTTCCTGAAGGTGTAATTGCAGCTGCTGCAACTACAGCTAAAGAAAAAGGGAAAGATGGAAAATGGGTGTTCACGCTTCAGAACCCGAGCGTAATGCCGTTCCTTCAGTTTGCGGACAACCGTGAATTGAGAGAGCATATCTACAATGCATACATCAATCGTTGCAACAATGGCAATGACGCCGACAACAACGAAGTTATTAAACAACTTGTTGATCTTCGTCTTCAAAAAGCCAAGCTAATGGGCGCTAACAACTATGCGAACTTTGCATTGGAAGAGCGTATGGCTAAAAACGACACCAACGTTTACAAGCTTTTAGATCAGCTTTGGCCATTTGCTGTAGCTAAAGCAAATGACGAAGCTAAAGCACTTCAGGCTACAATGAACCGTTCAGGTGTTCAGGGTGAACTTAAAGGATGGGACTGGAGATATTACAATGAGAAGGTAATGAAAGAAAAATTCGATCTTGACGAAAATCAAATCCGTCCTTATCTTACTCTTGATAACGTAACAAACGGTATCTTCTACGTATGCAACCAACTTTACGGCATTAACTTCAAAGCAATCAACGACATCCCGAAACCGCATAAAGATGCTGTAGCTTATGAGTGTACAGACAAAGATGGTTCTCATCTGGGTATTCTTTATATGGACTTCCACCCACGCGCCTCAAAACGTGGTGGTGCATGGTGTGGTACTTACCGTGGTCAGTCTTACGAAAACGGTAAAAAAGTTGCTCCGGTTGTGACTATCGTTTGTAACTTCACAAGCCCGACTGAAGGAAAACCTGCAATGTTGAGCGCTGACGAAGCTGAAACATATTTCCACGAATTCGGACACGCACTTCACAATCTGTTCAAAGATGTACCTTACACAGGCGTTGGTGGTGTTCCTCGTGACTTCGTAGAACTTCCTTCTCAGGTAATGGAACATTGGGCTTTCGAACCCTCAGTATTGAAAGTGTATGCTAAACACTACGAAACTGGTGAGCCAATGCCGGATGCATTGATCGAGAAAATGCAAAAAAGCGGAACATGGGGACAAGGATTTGCTACAACTGAATACCTTGGAGCTTCTATCCTTGATATGGATTATCACGTATTGGAACAAATCCCAGCTGACTTCTCTCCTGCTAAATTCGAACAGGAACAGTTAGGCAAACGTGGTATCCTTTCACAGATTCCTCCACGCTACCGTTCAACATACTTCCGCCACACAATGGGTGGAGGATATACTGCCGGATACTACAGCTACATTTGGGCTGAAGTACTTGATGCTGACGCATTCCAGGCTTTTGTTGAATCAGGAGATATCTTCAACAAAGAAGTAGCTGATAAATTCCGTCAGAACGTACTTAAACCGGGGGGGATTGATGATGCTATGATCATGTACAAAAACTTCCGTGGTTCTGAACCGGGAATCGAACCTCTGCTTAAAAATCGCGGATTAAACTAATCCCTGTATTTCACAGAGTATAAAACTTTAAAGTGCTGTCAGAATGATACACCATCATCTGACAGCACTTTTTTTATATCTAATGCTTATTCCTGAAAATAAATCTTTTCATTCCATTCAAATGTTATATTTGTATCGTTGATACCTTATAAACTAAAAACACAAGATGAACGAGATTATTATCATTCTGATACTTATTCTTTTTAACGGAGCACTGGCTATGTCAGAGATCGCACTCATCTCCGTTCGAAAGACCTACTTAACGAACGAGGCCAAACGTGGCAACAAAAATGCACGTCTGGCTTTACGTATTATTGAATCTCCCGACAAGTTTCTTTCAACCATACAGATAGGAATAACCATCATAGGCATTCTTACCGGTATTTACTCCGGCAGTGTATTGGCTGATAGGTTTTCTGCACAACTTATCCTTTGGGGAGTACCTGCTGCCTATTCACACATGCTTGCTCAAGGGGTAATTGTAGGTATTGTTACCTATTTTTCTCTTATTTTCGGAGAACTTGTACCCAAACGAATCGGTATGAGTGTCGCCGAAAAAACCACCAAGATTGTTGCCCGTCCGATGTATTATCTATCCGTGATCGCATCTCCGTTTGTATGGCTGCTTTCCAAAAGCACCTCTTTCGTATTCAGACTGCTCGGACTAAAAAGCAGTTCGGGTAAGATCACCGAAGAAGAGATACGCTCTATGATTCAGGAAGGAGCCAGAGAAGGCGAAGTACAGGAAGTGGAACAGGATATTCCGGATCGATTCGCCAAATTTCACGTTCGACACCATCATCAGCGAACCGGATTACTTCCACGAGCATATAAGTGTGTTTAAGGCATTGGAGCAAATGAAGCAAAAAGGGATCAAACAGTCTCTTGTTTGCGATGAATTCGGAGTCTGTCAGGGCATGATATCTCTCAGGGATATTCTCGAAGGATTAGTCGGTAATGTGGATCATCTGCACGATGAACCGGAAATTATCAAGCGTAAAGAAGGTGAGGGCTGGTTTATTGATGGTCAGTGTACACTTTACGACTTTCTGTCCTATTTCAAAAAGGAATATGATCTGTCGCAAAGCAATTTCAATACAATCGGCGGACTGATTCTTGACAAGCTGCAACATATACCTATAAGCGGCGAAAAGGTATATTGGGAAGAATTTGCTCTTGAGGTAGTAGATATGGACGGTGCACGAATAGACAAAGTTCTGGTTACCGTTCAGGACGAAGATGAAATAGAGGAATAAGAATTAACAAACAAAAAAGCTCACTCTTATGGATTATCCCGAAATAACAGCCATACATCAAAGACAAAAAGAGTTCTTTGCAACAGGTAACACCCGCCCCGTTGAATTCCGGATACAAGCTCTAAAAAAACTGAAGCAAGCAATTCTGGACTTTCAGCCTCAGCTGCTTGATGCTTTGTGGAAAGATCTGCATAAATCGCCCGAAGAGGCCTATCTGACCGAAATCGGAATCGTACTGAGTGAGTTAGACAATCACATACGGCAGCTGCGCAAATGGGCTAAACCATGCCGCATATCAACTCCTTTATCGCTTTTCCCCTCTTCCAGCTATATCATAAGCGAACCGCTGGGTGTGTCGTTGATAGTTGCACCATGGAACTATCCGTTCCAGCTTCTTATAAATCCACTAATCGGGAGCATATCAGCCGGAAACTGTGCCATACTCAAGCCATCGCCTGATGCAGAGAATATCTCATTAATCATTGCAGAAATGGTACGGTCCATATTCCCTGATAATTATATCACTACAGTCGAAGGAGGCCGGGAGGTTAATACAGCCCTGTTTGCTCTGCCCTTCGATTTCATTTTCTTTACCGGAAGTCCTTCATTAGGCAAAGTGGTGATGCAGGCAGCTGCGCAGCATCTCACCCCTGTTGTATTAGAACTTGGCGGCAAAAGCCCCTGCATCGTTCATTCCGATGCACACATCGATCATGCAGCAAAACGGATAGTATGGGGGAAGTTTATGAATGCGGGACAAACCTGCATCGCTCCTGATTATCTGTTTGTGCACTCTTCTGTCAAAGAGCTGCTTCTGAAAAGAATGGACGAATATATTACTGAGTTTTACGGAACCGATCCGCAATCCTCTCGTTTTTATCCGCGCATAGTAAGCAACAGAGCTATGGAACGACTTTCTGCTCTTATCGGTAAGGATAAGATCTATCGGGGTGCTAAGACGGATGCCGGAGATAAATATATAGAACCAACCATACTCATAAATATAACAGAGAACGATCCCATTATGCAGGATGAGATATTCGGACCAATTTTGCCCGTAATGGAGTACAACGATATTAATGAAGCAGTAAATTACATCAACCGAAAGGAGAAACCTCTGGCTTTTTATTTCTTTGGTTCCTCTTCTACCGGTGAAAAAGTGCTTGCGGCAACCTCTTCCGGAGGAGCCTGCATTAACGACACACTCGTACATATTGGAAATCACAAACTACCATTTGGCGGAGTGGGCAACAGTGGGATGGGCAAGTATCACGGAAAGTCCAGCTTCGAAGTGTTCAGCAACCGGCGCAGTGTCGTAAAATCCCCTGTATGGATAGATCTGCCATTCCGCTATATCCCTTACAAATACATGAGCCTGATCAAACGGATATTATAACAAAGACAACATTCCCATGAGCTCTGTTAAATAGCTCATGGGAATTATACGCAGTTATTAATATACTAATTCTTTTATATACTCATCCAGATTGACCTCTTTATCCAGACTCATTTTTTGTCTCAAACGGTACCGGGCCATATTTACACTACTTCGCTCGATCCCCATCAAAGTTTGGATTTGCGGAGTATCCTGTCCAAGTACAATCAGCATACAGAGAAGCTCTTCCTTACGTCCGATATTCGGCACTAACTCCTTCAATTTAGGCAGGAACAAGGGATAAAGCTGCTCAAAACGCTCTCTGAATTTTGGTTCTCCCTTTTCTTTCAATAACCCTGGCGTTACAGCTTCTATCTCAATACGAGTATCTTTTTCTGTAAGAATCTCTGTTAACTGTTGCTCTATATCTGCTTTATTCTCTTTCTCCTTCTGCAAGTTATCTAAAAGCTTTGACAATCTAAGCTCCATTAGTTGTTGCTTTTCATAATACATTTTTCTTTTATAGAAAAATATAGCCACCAAGGAGAAGAATACAAACACTGATAATATCAAGTAGATTAAAATATACAACTTATTATTCTCCAGTTTAATCTGAGCCAGTTGGTACTGTTGTTCTTTTTTTTCAGTTTGAAAATGAACAATAATTTCTGCCAACTTTTTAGACGTCTGATTTTTGTGCTTGAATTTTAACTCATCAAGCAGAGAAGATGCATATTGTTTTATTTTTGGATTATCGCCTTTATTTATATAATATTGAAGAGCAAAGTTGTTTGCATTTTCTATAAAAACAGGTGACTCTGAGAAATGAAGCAGATAGTGCATACTATCAAGCATTACATCAGCTTCAGTATACTTCTTTTGTTTCACATATCCTCTTGCTAAATCAAAATAAGCTCTTGACCTGTTCACTGAAGTAGCCTCTTTGGTTACTCTTATCAGACGACTTATACCTTCTTGTAACGAATCGCCTTCAAAATTATCAATCAAGATTTTACCTAATAAGCAATCAATATCAACAGCTCCACTATTATAGGGTAATGATTTATTACAGCTATCAGCCTTCTGTAAGAAAAAAAGAGTAGAATCGACATCTCCAAGTTGATACAGAACCTTCCCCTTAAAAAAATAAGAAACCCCTGTCACCATGGGATTTTCGGCTTTCTTCTGAATAATATTCAAAGACATTGTTGCGTACTTATTAGCATACGTCGGAAGCTCCCAGTAAACGTACAGGTCGGTAAGCGCATTATATGCATTAGATTCTCCTTGTAAATCGCCTAACTTCCTTGAGTCCTGAACACTCTGAAGCAGTAATTCGGTCGCTTCTTCTATTTTTCCGCTTCGTTTATATATATTCCCTAAGATAGATGTTACCCATTGTACACCTGATGGATTTTCATACAGTTTAGCCTGCTCAATAGCCTTCAAACTACATGAAATGGCCTCTTCTTGTTTTAAAGGGTTTATATAACCTGAATTCAAGTTGTAAATGCAATTAAAGGTAGTTGGGTTATACGCAAAGAGATAGATAAAAAAATAAGGGTAAAATCAGAAAATGTTTCCGACTTTACCCTATAATAAAACTAAAGTAACTTTCTTTGCAATCAAAACTACCATATCTCGAG
>JBOFDD010000171.1:0-4058 GCA_051646645.1 Bacteroidales bacterium
CTATCCAGAGCCATCGGTTTGGGGCAAACGGATAAATCAACCAGTACACGCAAATTACTGATGGATATCATCGATGAGCTTGTTACAATGGATGCACCGCTGATCATATTTGATGAAGGTGACAAACTCCCGGATCGCACCCTGCAATACTTTATCACGTTGTACAATCAGCTTGAAGACCGTTGCGGTATGATATTCCTTTCAACGAATTATATGAAGCGCCGAATGACTTATGGTCTTCAGTATAATAAACAAGGATATCAGGAGATTGATTCAAGACTCGGAAGACGATTTTTTGATGTGGAAGAAACTAATGCTTCGGATGTATGGATGATCTGCCAGGCTAACGGGTTGACTGATGAGAAAACAATTAAGGCAATCATCGAAGAAACTCAGAGTTGCGGGTATGATTTACGCCGGGTAAAGAAGGCCGTGCACAAAGCCAAACGAAAAACTAAATAATTGTTCAAACAGCCACAGAACGCAATTTGAACGATTTTTGAATAACAGTTGAACAGTAGTTGAACACAAAATTAACCTTATGGGAAGAGCTTATTCCATTAATGAAATATTAAATACGAGAATAAGAACCATGAAACTGGATGGGAAGTGGAAAGAGGCGTTTGATGAGCCGGGATGGACCGGTATCTGGTTTATATGGGGAAACTCGGGGAACGGAAAAAGTTCCTTTGTGATGCAGCTCTGCAAAGAGCTTGCAAGGTTCGGAAAAGTAATTTACAACTCGCTAGAGGAAGGTACTGAGAAAACGATGCAGAACACTTTAGAACGGTTTGATATGTCATCGGTAAACAAGCGGGTACAGATTACACAGGAAAGAATAGAAAGATTCAGTGAACGTCTTGATAAACAGAAATCACCTGATTTTGCTATTATAGACTCTTTTCAATATGCGAATATGAGCTATAAGCAATATCAGAAATTTAAAGAACGTCACAGAAACAAGTTAATCATTTTCATATCTCATGCAGACGGAAAACAGCCATCAGGGAGAGCAGCGAAGAGTGTGATGTATGATGCATCGCTAAAGATATGGGTAGAAGGCTACAGAGCATTTTCAAAAGGAAGGTACATCGGCGAGAAAGGATATATTGATGTGTGGGAAGAAGGTGCTATGAAATACTGGGGTGAGAATGAAACAGTCGAAACAATAAACAATCAAGAAAATGGCAAAGAAGCAACAACCGAAGGTGAAGAACTTCGCGAGGTTCTACACGCTTCTTAGGCGAATGCCCAATGCTGATAAAGAGCAATTGGTAAGCGCATATACCAACCAGCGCACCCGGTCATTGAAAGAGATGAACTGGAAAGAATACTCTGAGATGTGCGACCGGATGGAAGAAGAAATAACCGGAGAGGCAATGCTGCATAAGCAACGTGATCAACTCAAAAAAGCGAGAAGCGCTGTACTGCTCCGTATGACACGAATGGGGATTAATACAACAGACTGGCACAACGTAGATCAGTTTTGTATGAATCAGCGAATCATTGGTAAGCCATTCAGGTATCTGAGTACATCAGAGCTGAATGATCTAATACCTAAACTTGAGGCTATCCTGAAAAAGGATAAGGATAAGGAAAACGCTTCCAAGATGCCAATAACAAGTTATTTGGTAAAGAACTTAACCAATCCGGGAAAAGCATGAACGATGTAATTAATACCTACCGGGAAAAGAAGGAAAAACAAGAGTTCCTCGATATTCAGCATGAGTTTGAATTTATCGACAATGTTCTACAGGTTGCTAATGAAGCGATCATTCAAACTCCGGTTGAAAGTGAAGCATATAAGAATGCAATTCTAATTAAAAATTATTTTGGCGAAAAACACTACTCTCTTTCCAGTGCGATTGAAATGAGGAGAAAAGAAAAAAGAATAAGAGATGTGAAGGCTGCCTGGTATAGAAAAACAAATAATAACCAATCAAAAAAGTGAATCATGAAAGAAGAAAAGAAATTAACCGCGGCTGAACTTCGCCGCCAGTTGAAAGAAGCTGAAGCAGCAGAACGCAAAGAACGTGAAACGTACAAAGAGATGGTTGATGAGACAGTGAGATCGCTGATGCCAGCTATTGAGCGTTGTTCAGAAATGCTTGCAGACTGCAAAAACATGGTTTTTGACTCCTTTGACCATATTATTGATCTCAAAGCTGACTTATACGGAATCAAATCGGATCAGCAAACTCACACCTTTACCTCTGCTGATGGAAAGCTGAGGATTAAAATCGGAAATCGTTTTACTGAGGACTATGATGACTCTGTTGATGTCGGGATTGCAAAAGTCAAACAATACCTTGCATCGCTGGCTAAAGATGAAGCATCCGGGGCATTGGTTGATACTGTAATGAAACTCTTAGCAAAGGACAGACAGGGGAATCTTCGTGTTGCAAGAGTTGTAGAGCTTGAACAGATCGCAATCAAGAGCAATAATGACGGCTTTCTCGAGGGGATCAAGATAATCAAAGAAGCTTACCGTCCAAAGAAATCATGCCGCTTTATCGAAGTATCGAAACGGGATGAAGATGGTAAGGATGTGTATATTCCTTTAGCAATCTCATCCGTTGAATAACCTTATTATTAACCAGCAGCACATCGTTTGGTGCGCTGCAAAAAAGAAAGAAAAACTATGAGTAAGGTTTATATCTCCGGACCGATCTCCGGGCATGATCCGGAACAAGTCAAAGAAAGATTTGATATGGTAATGGCTAATTTGAAAGAAGATGGACTTCATCCTGTATCTCCTTTAAATAACGGATTGCCAGAAGGGTCTAACTGGATGGATCATATGAGAGCTGATATCAGCATGATGATGAAATGCGACTCTGTAGCCTTTATGGCTAATTGGAATATCTCACGTGGATGTAGGGTTGAGCATCAATTGGCTGAGAGTCTTGGAATGAAAATTATGTACTTGAGTAAAAATCAGCAACTGATAAAAAAGGATGGGTAGCTTCAATATTGATCTGTACATGGACCTATGCAGGCATAGAAGTCAGAATGGGTCATGTAATCTGAGGTCAGGACGATCTGGTAATGTTCATATAACCATTCCTTGCGATGGCAATTGTAGACGAATAAAACGAGTTTTAAAACTAATACAAAAACATCATGACAATAGAACAAAAGGCAATTGAAGCCTATAAAAAAAATAGATCTCTAAAACCCAAGTATCACATTGAAGAATGCTGTTGGATAGATTGGTTTAGAAAGGGATATCAAAGAGCTCAAGAAGAGCAACCTAAAATTAAGCCGTTGGAGTTTAAAGATGGGATAGCCGATACGCCAATAGGTCAGTATGATATAACATTCAATGAGCATACGCAAAACTATAGTAGCAGATCTCCTACAGATGAGTTAATATGCTTGTCTAAAAAAGAAGAGTGGGCTATAGAAGCATGTAATCATCATTATTATGAGCTTATAATAAGTTGTTTTGCTAATACTGAGGAAGATGAAAACGAATAGAAATGAGCTTATCAACGCAAAAGAAAAGCATCTTAAGCAATTTGGTGCAACGTGTGCTAAGATTCAGAATTTGAAAGATGAATTAAAAAAATCATTTCAATATTTAGTTGGAAGATACTATAAGTATAGAGGTCATTATATCTATGTAATAGAGGTTAGTGACGTTGAAGAATATACTATTGAATTAAATGTGTTGCAATGCAATGGTAATAGCACCAGACCTTCAGTGATGACAACAGAACATTATCTTCATTTAGATCAACCTGAAGAATTAATTGAAGTCTCACGTGATGATTTCGAGCACAGAATGAACACTCTCATTTTAAAACAAAGACAAATACTTAACCAATAAATAAAAGACAATTATGAATAACTGGTTTGAATGTAAGATTCGTTACGAGAAAACGATGGAAAACGGAATGTTGAAAAAAGTAACAGAACCGTATCTGGTAGATGCTTTATCCTTTACCGAAGCTGAAGCGCGTATTATTAAAGAGATTACTCCGTTTATATCCGGAGAGTTCACCGTGTCAGATATCAAACGTGCAAAGATCAGTGAGATTTTTACGGATGAAACC
>JBOFDD010000172.1:0-5560 GCA_051646645.1 Bacteroidales bacterium
ACTTTCACTATTGACCCGAAAGATGCAAAAGACTTTGACGATGCGCTTTCTATTCAGAAACTGAAAAACGGAAACTGGGAAATCGGAGTACACATTGCCGATGTGACTTATTACGTAAAACCGGATAGCATTATTGAGAAAGAAGCTGTGAACCGTGCTACTTCTATCTATCTGGTTGACCGCGTAATACCGATGTTACCGGAGCGATTGTCTAATGGTGTATGTTCACTTCGCCCGAACGAAGAAAAGCTTTGCTTCTCATGTATCTTTGAGATGAATCCCGAAGCAGAGGTTGTGAATTATCGCATAGCCCGTACAATCATCTATTCGGATCGCCGTTTCACGTATGAAGAAGCACAGGAGATTATCGAAACCGGAGAAGGTGACTATAAAGAAGAGATTCTTGCAATGAACGAGCTGGCGCAGAAATTGCGTAACCGTCGTTTCTCTAACGGAGCAATCAACTTCGACCGCCATGAGGTTCGTTTCGAAATTGACGAAAAAGGCAAACCGGTGAGCGTTTACTTCAAAGTGGCTAAGGAAGCCAACAAACTGGTTGAAGAGTTTATGCTTCTTGCCAATCGTACAGTCGCTGAATTTGTAGGCAAACCTAAGAATAAAGAATCCAAACCTAAGGTGTTTGTTTATCGTATCCACGATCTTCCGGATCCGGAAAAGATGGAAAACTTCGCCGCAATGGTTCGCCGTTTCGGTTATAAACTGAAAACAGAAGGAGCTACGGTTGACGTATCCAAATCAATCAACAAATTGCTTGATCAGGTACAGGGACACAAAGAAGAAGATCTGATCGAAACGGTTGCAATCCGTGCAATGGCGAAAGCAATCTATTCGACTAAAAATATTGGTCACTATGGTCTGGCGTTCGAGTACTATACGCACTTTACGTCTCCGATCCGTCGTTATCCGGATATGATGGTACACCGTCTTCTGGAGAAGTACATGGAAGGCGGACGTTCCGTAACTGAACAGAAATACGAGAAATTGTGTAAACACTCTACAGATATGGAACTTCTTGCTGCAAGTGCGGAAAGAGCATCAATCAAATACAAACAGGTCGAGTACATGTCAGAAAGACTTGGTGTGGTTTACGACGGAGTGATCTCAGGTGTTACTGAATGGGGCCTTTACGTAGAGATCAACGAAAATAAATGCGAGGGAATGATTCCTATCCGTGATCTTGATGACGACTACTACGAGCTTGACGATAAAAACTATCGTATTGTAGGACGTCGCAATAAGAAAATGTATTCTTTGGGCGATCCGATTAAAATCAAAGTGGCAAGAGCTAATATTGAAAAGAAACAGCTCGACTTTGCTTTGATCAAGTAAAACGCTGTTTATTTCTTAAATAAAAAGCCCGCTTTTCTGAATTACTCAGAAAAGCGGGCTTTTGTAATTATAAACGTTAAAGCTATCTTTTATTTAAGATTACCAGACTCGGCACTCTTAATCATTTGCTGATTTGCATAGATGTAGATTTCAACACGTCTGTTCTGAGCTCTTCCCTCAGGAGTGTCGTTGCTGGCAACCGGATCATTCCATGCCATACCTTTTGTAGTCAGACGAGATGGTGAAACACCGCTGTTGATAAGGTAGTTTGCTACAGACTGAGCTCTCTCGTTAGAAACTTTTTCATTCACAGCAAGGCTACCTGTATTGTCTGTAAATCCTAAAACAGAAACATCAGTCTGAGGATTGTTGATTAAAGAAGAAGCGAATTCAGATAGTTCATTTTTGGCAGTCTGGCTAAGGTTGCTTTTACCAGTAGCAAAAAGAATACCGCTGTCGAACGTAACTTTAATAGCTTTCAAACCATTTGCATCAGTAACCTCTTCGATCTGAGCATTTTTGATTTGTTCTTCAAGCTCTTTTTTCTGTTTGTCCATTTTTTTACCGATAATCAGACCGGCAGTTGTACCAACTACACCACCAATCGCAGCACCAATACCTGCACCTTTGCCACCTCCGGCTAATGCACCGATACCAGCACCAAGGGCAGCTCCACCGCCACCACCGATCAATCCGCCTTTACCCATATTGCTCATGTTACATGAACTGAACAATAATGCAGAGCTAAGGAAAAGGCTGTAAAAAAGATTTTTCTTTCTCATAATTATAATCAATTAATTGTTTAGATATGTGATTCGAATAAACGGTCGCAAAGTTATAAAACAAACGATAAATTCAAACTTATCATTTCTAATCACTATGACTTAACGCATAATCTATTACTTTTGTTTTGCCGATAAAGAGGTTTAACCTATTGACTGATAACTTTATTTTTTACAGTAAAAGATGAGAGCATTGATATTTCGTTTAGTTATTCTATTTGTTTTTTATTTCAACTTCACATATGGGGCATTCGCACAGAAATACCCCTCTCCGCAATCGCTCGAAGACCGTTTCTTTGAGATCACAAAATTTGAACGGCTGGAGCCTGTGATCAAGGATAATGTCATCGATGTCTATGTGGATATGGATTATAACGGTAAGCTTTTCCCTCTGCATGTAATCACCAATGGCATGGAGTCTTTCCGGGGAGAAGTGAATCTGTTTGGTTTTAAGTTCGATTTCATTCGTGATCGCGATATTCTCTGGATGAAGATTCTTGGATTCTGGAAGAAAAATAGGATTCCGCACGAGGATAATAATCCGATTCTGAATTTTGCCGAATGGAAAGACAAAAAACTACAATCAAAAACAGTAGGAGACAGTACAATTAACAAAGTTCCTGTGTGGGTAGTCCAGTACAATGCTTACAATGAGAGTCACCGGATGTATGTAGCAAAAAACTCAGGGCTTGTGCTCCAGGTTAAATCGTGGTATAAAGACGCTAAAACAAAAGAAGAGTC
Organism: Bacteroidales bacterium; assembly: GCA_051646645.1. GTDB lineage: Bacteria > Bacteroidota > Bacteroidia > Bacteroidales > UBA7332 > UBA7332. Next base: position 2,874 of record JBOFDD010000172.1, read on the forward strand.
GGAGTACTTGCTTCAGTTTAGCGACTATCGTATGTTTCAGGATGTGTATGCCCCGCACCGTATGATCGTAACGGATTATAAGAAGAAGCGGGTGTTTACCATGCAGATTAAAACAGCACTGATTAAGAATGATATTCCGAAAAGTTATTTTAAATCGCCACGTTAAATCAACGACTCAAGACCTTTTCTTAGCTTAATTTGTAAATCAATCACATTTATAGCATAGAGCAAAAGATAGATATTATCTATCTTTGCCGCAATTTTTCCAAACCCCTTAGTGTATGAAAGAAGAAACCCTGAATAAAGGACTGATCTATCGGGTAGATCAGAAGCCTCCCGTAAAAGATGCAATATTCGTTGCCTTGCAGCTCATATTGTCTGTATTTGTAGCCATTATTACGCCTCCTCTGATTATTGCAGGAGCGTTAAATCTGGATATCGAAACAACAGGTTTTCTGGTTTCAATGGCTCTTTTTGCTGCGGGAATCTGTACGTTTATTCAGTGTCATCGTATCGGACCTCTTGGAGTTAAATTGCTAAGTGTTCAGGGTGCAAGTTTTACCTTTATCGGACCTATCATTGCGGCGGGTTCGGTTGGCGGACTATCGCTGATCTTTGGTTCGGCGATTGCAGCATCTACGATAGAAATGTTTATCAGTCGCATCCTTAAATATGCACAGAAGATCATTACACCGCTTGTGTCGGGGATAGTTGTTTCTCTGATCGGACTTACACTGATAAAAGTCGGTATAATATCCTGTGGAGGAGGTTTTGCAGCGAAAGCGAACGGCACTTTCGGGAGTCTTGAGAATATCGGACTTTCAGTGCTTGTACTCGTTCTAATCGTATTGTGCAATATGAGCCGTAATAAATATATCCGCATGAGTTCTATCCTGATTGGATTGCTCGCCGGTTATATTGCCGCTTATTTTATGGGAAAACTGGATCTTTCGATGGCTAAAGATCTGACCTCTTTTTCCATTCCGGTGCCTTTCAAATTCGGATTGTCGTTTGACTGGTCAACCTTTCTTTCTTTTGCTCTGATTTATCTTGTTACTTCGGTCGAAGCATACGGATCAATAACAGGCAATAGTATCATATCCGAAGAACCGATTGAAGGCGAAGTGTATAATAAGCGTGTAGCTTCGGGTATCTTTGCCGAAGGAGTCAATTCGATGATTGCCGGCGTGTTTAATGCATTCCCCAATTCGCTTTACTCTCAGACGGTAGGTGTGATCCAGCTAAGCGGAGTGGCGAGTCGCTACGTAGGATATTATGTGGCAGCAGCATTAGTTTTGCTTGGCTTGTTTCCGGGTGTTGGAATTCTGTTTTCACTTATGCCCGAGCCCGTATTGGGCGGAGCAACCTTACTGATGTTTGGTACAGTGGCGGTTGCCGGAATAAGGATTATCACCTCGCAGGAAATAAACCGCTCTGCCACGTTGGTGCTTGCACTAAGTTTTGCAGTAGGGCTGGGCGTAGAGCTGGAGCCTTCTATTCTCGAAGCTTTTCCTCAATCTGTAAAGAATATATTCTCTTCGGGGATTACAGCAGGCGGAGTAACGGCTATTGTTTCTAATTTTCTGATACGCATTAAAGAATAAATTGTTTCTCAAAAGCTATATATAAATGAAAAGATTAAAAGAACGTATCCTTCAGGACGGTAAATGCTTTGAAGGTGGTATTCTGAAGGTGGATAGTTTTATAAATCATCAGATGGATCCTATTCTGATGAAATCTATCGCAGTTGAATTTGTACGTCGTTTTGCAAGTAGCGAAATCAATAAGGTTGTGACAATTGAAGCAAGTGGAATTGCACCTGCCATCATGGTGGGTTACCTTTTGGAGATTCCGGTTGTTTTCGTCAAAAAGAAAATGCCTAAAACCATGGAGCATATGTTGACTACGACAGTTCACTCCTTTACGAAAGACCGCGATTATACGGTATGTATAAGTAATGATTACCTGACACCGGATGATAAAGTTCTTTTTGTGGATGATTTCCTTGCTAACGGAAACGCAGCATTGGGTATGCTTGATCTGATCAAACAAAGTGGAGCTCAACTCGTTGGTATGGGATTCGTTATTGAGAAAAGTTTTCAGGAGGGAGGAAAGATGCTTCGCGATATGAATATTCGTGTTGAGTCGCTTGCTCAGATTGATTCGCTTGATAATTGTACGATTACTTTTAAGAAGTAAAACGGTAAACAGATATTTTTTACGCCCCATTGAATACGGTATGTATTCAATGGGGCGTCCTTGTTTGTATACACGTTCAAAACAGTCATTAAGATCAATCAGCCGGTAGCAAACCGGATTTACCTACTTGCTAAATGAAGTTTGCTCCTTGCTAAATCGTTTTAGCAAGGAGGTAAATTCGTATATCTCCCTGTTATCTGCTTAATAAGGTTGTTTACAACTGTTTATTATTACTTAAATACGGAGGAATTATCGGGGTGAAAGGAGTTGTTAGATCGGATATAAGTATGATTTAGTCTTTTCAAACCATGGGTTAGTAATCCCATGCGCATCGCCTGAAATTCCGATGCGCATGGGAAATAAATCCGATGCGCACCGGAATGTATTCGCATGCGCATCGGATTGCTAAAAGATACGGTCGAAAAAAATAAATCATCCTTTTGAAAAAACTAATTCCTGCTTTGATTGAAATAATACATTCGTATGTT
>JBOFDD010000173.1:0-6634 GCA_051646645.1 Bacteroidales bacterium
AATCCTGCCGGATTCTATCGCAATCTCAGCAATTAGGAATTTGACACTTTGATAGTAAAATTTCGATTCTAATAGCACAAAAAAAAGAGCTGCTTACGAATAAGCAACTCTTTTATAATGATATTTATATAAACTCTTAGAACGCCAAACCAACTCTGAAACCAAAGTTATTTAAGTTCTCCATTGAATAATTCAACACGTGACTTTTATTGGTAGCATAGCTATAATATAAAGCAAAGTGCAAACCTACAGTCTGGTTAGGAGTCAACCAAACGTTCGCACCGATTTCAGGTGACATATAAAATCCCCATGTACGATCATATGCTTTAAATGTTGAAAAATAAGATGACATCTGAGAGTAGTTAGGACCTATTTTCAACGAAAGATAAGGATCGAATGTATTACCCGGCATAATACGATAACGACCGGAAACACCAAAAGGCAACTGAAATACAGAGTGCTGCTGATTTGTGGTCAATGCAGCATCGTCAAACTGAAGAGTCTGAGTAGGCACGTATTTGTGGTTTGTACTGAATGCAAGGAATGCACCCACACCCCAGTTCGGAGTAAAATAGTAACCACCATCAATACTCATCCCCCATCCACTTGCTTTATTAGCAAAATCATTACTGATTGGCACATTAAACTGCCAGTCACCATTCAAATAATAGTTATTAAATGTCTCTGTTGAATAATTAATAACGGCAACATTCTGTGCGCTTGCAACAGTAGGTACTGCTAAACAGATAGCTGTAAGTGCAAGAAGTTTTATACTTAGTTTTTTTATTGTTTTCATTGCTTCTGAATTTAAAATGAATAACCTGTCGAACCTAAATTAATGATTTAATTCAACACGAATTATTTAGCTGTTGTTTTCAAATAAGGCGATTGGGTAAATGACTGATTGACACCTGCAACTGTTTTGTTAATGTCAATAACTGAATTTCCGGACAATAAACCTGAAATGAAACTATTCCATACTACTGTAAGTTTATTATTTGCAGTAGAAGAATTCAAATCAACTAATTCTGTTAGCAATGAGCCTGTTGTATAGCTGTAAACAATTGGGTATGAATAATACCAGTTATTCCATCCGTTACCCCAGTAGCCAGGAAGCCAGTAGCCAGGATAACCCCACCACCAATTATCATCGGGATAATCAACAAAATAGTTTGTATTTTCAATATAGCTCACCTGTAATCCAAGATCTGCATCTGCTTTGTTATCAACTCTGGTATATCCTCTGCTTTCCATGTTGTTTACATAAGCTGCTATGATTTTCTCGGCATTCGGATTTTCAGATTCTTTCCAGTATACCGGATCTTTACTACCTGTAATAACGAGAATGCTACTATCAGCTATAAAATAATTTGTAAAACTGTTAAACTTAGCACTCTTGTCATACTGGGTGTAAACCATGTACTGATTATCCAATTTATCAGTATCAGGCTCTTTTTCGCACGACGCAAACAATACCAATGCGAATAGGAAAGGAATTAACTTTTTCATATACAATAAAATTTAATTAACATGTTAAGGTTTAGTCAGATAATCTTATCATAGCTTTATAACAACCCTTTGCTGTAAATGTTTCGTAACAGATGCATCTTAACAGCCTAAATAAAGCTACAGTATCTAAAATAAATTAATAATGCAAATTAATTTATCGTAACACTCAAAGAAGAAGAGGGGCAAATTATTTAACTAAACGTGTGCATTTCAACAAGATAGATCAAAACAAAAGAGCCCGGACTTCTAGATCCGGGCTCTCTGCCAATTTTATTGCAAAATCTCCATCAGCTTATCCAGCTTAGGAGCCATTATAATTTCTGTTCTGCGGTTCTTACTCCGACCTTCAGCAGACTCATTATCAGCTACCGGCATAAACTCGGATCTACCGCTTGGTACAATCTGAAGCGGATTTACACCGTAATCTTTCGTTAGGATACGTACAACTGAAGTAGCACGGATCACACTCAGATCCCAGTTATCTTTAAACTGAACAGTATTAATTGGCTTACTGTCCGTATGACCTTCGATATAAACATCGATATCGGACTGCTTATTCAGCACACCTGCCAGCTTACCTAAAGCCTCTATTCCTCTTTTATCAAGCTTAGCACTTCCTGACTGAAACAAAAGCTTATCAGACATGGCTACATACACTTTCCCGTTTTTCTGAGTCACGGTCAGTTCCTCACTGCCAAAGCCAAGAAGAGCATCCTGCACGCTGCTCAAAAGTTGAGCTACACGATTATTCTGAGCGTCAATCATTGCCTGCAATTCATTGATCGTCTGTTCGCGCTGATCAAGTTCATCACGCTTCTGCTGTAGCATGGCATCCAGTTTTTCCTTCTGGCTCATGTTTGAATTAAGCATAGCCTGATATGAACGATTCTTCTTGCCTAATTCGGCTGTGTCGCGCTGCAACTCGCTAATGCGACTACTGTAATGATCATTGGTCGATTTACTCAAAGACAACTCACGCTGAAGCGCATCTCCCCTTTTCACTGCATCAAGTCGTCCGTTTTCAGAAAGCAAATACTGTTTTTTGCTTACGCACGATGTGGCCATAAGCAAAGATAAAGCACATAATGAAACTGTTTTTCTCATTCTCTGATTCATTAATTCATTGATATTTTGACATTCTCTTCTCTTTCTATTTATATCTGATGTGAAATAGAACCAATCAGACTTGCATATAATCTGTTGCGTACAATCAGCTCTTTGTTCCCGACCAGAAAGAGTTGCTTGCGGGCACGTGTCATCGCTACATTCAATTTCCGGTCAATCAGAAATCCGTTTTCCTCAATCGTGTTACACAAAAATGAGAACTGATAAAAACGGTTGATACAAAACGAATAAATAATCACATTACGCTGCGATCCCTGAAATCTTTCTACGGTGTCTATCATCACCTCATCCACACCCTCAAATCCTTTCTCCTTCAATGCTTTTCGGATCAAAGCTATCTGACTGCGGTAAGGAGTAATGATACCCACTTCTGCTGAAAGATCAAACGACTGTCCGCTTTCGGCATACAGGTGCTGAAGTCCGCTTAATATCTCAGCAATCTTTTCAGCTTCATTACGGCTTGTCTTCACCGAAGTCAAATCCGTAAGGTTTCCTGTGTCAAAGAAAGCAATACGTGCTGAAGCCAGTACCGAAAGTAAAGCTTCGGACTGCTTTTTGCAGAAAGGCAACTCCTCCTGCTGATGAGGCAACGGAATAGGCATCAGCTTGCTTTCGTAAAAGAACTTATTCGGAAATTCGGCAAGTTCGGGATGCATTCGTCCGGTTTTCACCAGCATATCCATCTGTGCTTCATTTTCCTCGCACAAGGCTTTCCGATAAAGCCGTTCGAAAAGTGAATCTTTCAGATTCGTTATACCCAATGCACGCAAAACAGGTTCTCTCACCTCCGACTCATCAGGTGTCTGAAGCAACACTGCCGGCAACTGTTTATGATCACCGATAAGTACAAACTTAGCAATAGCATTGGCCCCATACTTATCCCGTGCACAAAGAAGTGTCAGCAACTGAGGTTCAAGCAGCTGAGTAGCCTCATCTACCATTGCGATATCAAAGCGTTTAAGCGCAAACAGCTCCATCTTACTGCTGACAGATGAAACCGTACCGACATAAACCCGGCATCGTTCCAACCGTTCTTTCACTTCGCGGCGATTTGTGCAATCCTGAAGGAAATTATCAATCAGGTGTGGCTTGTAACTCTCTTCGCAGGCACTCTCTGAACTGATTCGCACATACTCAAACGTATCGCCAAATGTTTCAAGCATCTGACAAATTTCATCCACAGCCCTGTTGGTAAACGACAGCAAAAGAATATTCGCATCCGAACGATAGTAATACTCATCGACCATTCGTCGCAGAGCCTGCGATGTTTTACCTGTTCCCGGAGGTCCTACAAGCAGAAAATAGTCTTTTGCCTGCTTTACCTTATTGACAATCCGGTCCAGATCATCCGTTATATTTTCCGGTACTGTCAGACTTTGCTGCTGATAGCCCGATCCGTGAAGCAACAATTGTCTGCGGTCGGCACGGGCGTTCAGAAAGGCTGACAATCCACGATACATAGATGTATATCCTACATCCATAAAGTCATGCTCAATCGCATATTTATTATCCTGATCGAAAAGATTTGCATGACGCTGCACCATACGCAGACGCAACAACACGTGCGACTCTGATATTTCGGCGACAGATGCTTTAAGAATCTGGCGGTTTGTAACATTGGCATATTCATGATCCCGTGTATACAAAATCACCACATCTCCAACCCGAAAGTTAGGCAGCAGATCTTCTTCGTATTGCGGAATACACAAACGCACGGAATGAACATTATCTTCAATTACCGATTCTTCAATCGTCAGATCATAGAGTATTTCACCTGCATCAATTTTTTCTTCGAGCAAAGCATCCCAAAGCATAGAGATTCCTCTGTTTGAATCATGAGAGGCACTCCCTCCAACTTTGGATATATATAGTTCTTTCGTAATAAACGTGTAGATACGGAGAAAATACAACCGTTCTTCTTCTGTAAGTTGCTGAATTTTCTCAACAAAATTATCTATTCCGGGACGAAGATAGACCTCCCAGAAACGGCCCGAAAGCTGCTGTCTGTTCAGCCGTTCGGGGGTAATTTGCTCAAGTAGTTCACCGGTATAGGCTGCGCTGTTTGCCTCATTTACCTTATACTCGGTTATCACTATCTTATTACGGAGCTGAATCGACTCCCGTACTAAAGCCCAATAGGGTTTTTCGGGATACAGCAAACCATGCTTCGAATACATCAGATAGGCCTGTATGTCCTGAGCATTAGCCGTTGTGTTGAAAGTAAGCACGGCAAAATAAAGCATCATCTGTACGAAGTGGTTTTCGCGATGCGCCAATCGCCCCTGCATTTCGTTTGCCTTACCCGATTTCAGCTCAATAAATTTCGAATAATCCTCTAACATCAGATCCAGTCGTCCCTGAAGTCCGAGCGACTGACAAATAAAGGACGGCTCAAGTATTGCTTTCGAACGGTCAATACCATAATTCGGATTCAGAAAATCCTCCCGCACAATCTTAGCAATTTTATCGAACTGCTGTTTTGCTTCCTGAAAGAATTGCCGCTCGGCAATCTGATCGTTCAGATCCTCACAAGTAGAAAACTCGAATGGAGAACTCCGGAACACCTTACGCATGGCTTCGAGGTATTCAACCGGATTTTCATCCGTTTCATTCACAAGTTCATCCAGAAAGGCATTGGCTACATTCCCCAACAGAATATGCTGAGTATTCTCTGCCGGAGTCAGACGCGAGAACAGATAGTTGAGTTCGTCGTGACCGTACGGCTTAAAACATTCTGCGATAGCACTGATATCGATCAGATAATTGGGTTCTACGACAATAATGTCGGGAACAGCCATATCATCTTTACTTTGCGTAAGGAAAATCAGATTAAGATAAGTATCGGCATCCAGTTCGCGCAGATAACGGCTATCTTCTTTTATCCTTACAGGCATTCGCTCAGCAACAATATCTTCGCGATTCACAAAGATCAGAAACTCATCTTCAGCATCAGCTTCAATAAAGCGGGCAGGAATAATTTGTTTCTGTACTGAAATCTCTGTTTTCCGTTCTTCAGAATAATACTTTATCTGAGGCAGAGCCAGATGAAAAAGCGTTTCAAACAACTGACGTTCATTTTCAACACCATCCAGACGTTGCATCAATGAATAGAGCGCATAGAGCTCCCAAATATATTCTTCGTCATTTAATTCGGGTTTTTCCGAGCGAAGCTTATTTGTTTTAATCCGGAACGCATTGATCCGGAAACGATGTACGGAAGACAGCTCACAACGTTTCATCAGACTTTCGAGCCGCGATGAAGTGTTGGGATAAACCACTCCGTCATCTTTGGTTTTCAGAAGCACGTAGCGGTTAAGCAACAAACGCAGCTTCTTATATTTTACCGTCAGTTCATCCGTTTCATTGAGGTGGATAACCAACAGGTCAGCTATAAATTCATTCAACATGGATATTTTCTTCCCTTCTTTTTATAAAACAGATCCACAAACGGCTGTGAGAACTCTCTTCTGATGAGAGATATTCCATAGCGTTTTTCGCCAAATTGTCTGGCAAGCCGATTTATTGTAAAATAATAAATCACATAATAGATAAGTGAGAACTTAACGAAGAACAGCGCAAACAGCCAGTTGCAAAAGAATCCTTTTGTCAGAGAAACAATCAGGATAGCCCAGTACAGATAGCGGAAGAATGGTTCCATTTCCCACCAGCGGTAACTTTTATTTTTGTAAAACTTACGCGTAAGTGCATAACCCTTCTTACGTTCCCGCCAGGCTTTAGCCAGATACTTATAATGGACTCTGACTACAGAACCGGGCGAACATTCCACACGTGTATTCTCTGAGTTGGCAATACGGTTTACCGGAATATCATCCTCTCCCACAGGTATATTCAGAATCCCGGAGAAAAGACGTTGCTGATATATGTTTTTACGGAATGCCAGATTATTACCTACTCCCATGTATGGCTTTCCTTTTTTAGCCATAGACAGATAGCGTAACTGAAAAAACAGGTTATCCATCCGGTAATACAAGCCTTTTGT
>JBOFDD010000174.1:0-2662 GCA_051646645.1 Bacteroidales bacterium
CTTTGACCTTACGGGCGGAAACGGAAGCTCCGATTATTGTCAGGATAAATGAAGCCATTGACATGGCAAATCTGCGCTCATATTCGATTTCAAAATCCTTGATATTGCCCATACCCCTCATTTTTTGCTTATCAATGTAAGTGCTGAGTTTGGGATTTGTCATCTGTTTCTCATCTCCATAGGATATGAGAAAATCCTGAGGCTCAATTTCAATAATTGTGTCAATAGATGTTCCTTTTGTGATTTCCTCTTTCATTCCGTTAAAGTTGCGGATAAGATAATCATTCAGTTTCCATCTGTATGCAGTATCATACTTAGCGGTCTGGGCAGTCAGCCTTGATTTAAGTTGCTTGCCTTCGAACCGTTCCAGTGAAAAGCGGTATCCGGTTTTAATAGGGTTTTCATACCTTTCGATATAAGCAATTACACCAGAGTCAACCTGAAGCTGGATGTTTGAAGCATACTCCTGCTTTTTATTTTTGACATATGTATTCTGAAACTCAATCATATCTTTGTTCCCTTCCGGAATGATATATCCACTCAGAAAGAAATTAAGCGCTGCAATCACAAATGCCGAAAACATATAGGGCCTCATTAATCTGCGAAAACTGACACCACTTGATAGCATGGCGATAATTTCGGAATTATCGGCCAATTTGGATGTGAAGAATATAGCTGCAATAAATGTAAAAAGCGGACTGAACAGATTGACAAAAAACGGAATGAAATTCGCGTAATAGTCAAAGGCTATTGCTTTTACCGGCGCATTCTTGCTGAGAAACTTATCAAGATTTTCATTGATATCGAAAACGACAGCAATGGCAATAATAAGTAAAATGGAAAACACGTAGGTACCCAAAAATTTCTTGATAATGTACAGATCCAGTTTTTTCATTTATGTAGTTTTGTCTTGTGTTTTAGTTACAGTTACAGTTACAGTCTTGTAGTTACACGTATCATCATTTCGCTTTTCCATTGAGCAAAGTCGCCTGCGATAATATGCTTTCTGGCTTCTTGCGTAAGCCACACATAAAATGCAAGGTTATGTATGGATGCGATTTGTAAAGCTAATAATTCGTCACTAACAAACAAGTGACGAAGATATGCTTTGGTGTAAAAGCGATCAACATAAGAAGCTCCGTCTTCTTCGATTGGTGAGAAGTCGTTAGCCCATTTCTTATTTTTCATATTCATGATCCCGTTTTTGGTAAACAGCATACCATTACGCCCGTTTCGTGTAGGCATAACACAGTCGAACATATCTACTCCGCGTTCGATACCTTCGAGAATGTTGGCTGGTGTGCCTACTCCCATCAGATAACGAGGCTTATCCTGAGGTAATATCTCATTAACAACCTCTATCATTTCGTACATTTTTTCAGCGGGCTCGCCTACAGCTAATCCTCCGATTGCATTACCGTCACATCCAAGATCTGCAATATGCTTGGCTGCATCGCGGCGGAGTTCGGGGTATGTACAACCCTGTACAATAGGAAAGAATGTCTGGTTGTATCCATATTTGGCTTCAGTCTCTTTGAATCTTTTAAGTCCGCGCTCAAGCCATCGCTGAGTTAATCCAAGAGAATTCTTTGCATAATTAAAATCAGAAGTACCGGGAGGACATTCGTCAAAAGCCATCATGATATCCGCTCCGATCGTACGTTGAATATCTACTACATTTTCAGGTGTAAAGAAATGCTTGGATCCATCAATGTGAGACCGAAATTCTGCACCTTCTTCACGGAGTTTGCGGATAGCAGAGAGTGAGAATACCTGAAATCCTCCGCTATCTGTCAGAATAGGGCGATCCCATCCTCCAAATTTGTGTAATCCACCTGCTTGTTCGAGAATTTCCAATCCCGGACGTAAATAAAGATGATATGTGTTTCCTAAAATAATCTGGGCTTTAATGTCCTCTTTTAATTCTTGCATATGCACGGCTTTTACCGAAGCAACTGTTCCAACAGGCATAAATATCGGAGTAAGAATCTTTCCGTGATCTGTTGTTATCTCTCCAGCACGTGCATCAGAATTTTTGTCTGTGTATTGTAATTTAAAATCCATATTAAAAACTTGAATAAGACTGCAAATATAGCAATTTTTCTTTGATGTGATTATAAAACAACCAGACTCGGTGAATAAAGAAAAATCTATTCGATTCTTGTGGAAAAATAACATCTTTCAGAAATATTTTTGACCGTTTTTTTTGTTATAGATAAAGTTGAAAAATAGAACGATACTGTTATGGAAAAAAATCGCATTTTACTATTTGTAAGTTTATTTATAGGATTTGGTCTCTTGCTTTCCTGTAAGAAAAATGTGAAGTCAGAAGAATCGGAAATGTTGACTAATATAATTGATACATACGAAAAGGATAGCTTTTATTATTGTGGTTATTTTGTTTTTGCAAATGATTCGTCCTATTTTGAGGATTGCGCAACTGGTAATCGATTTCGGTTTGAAGAAAATACTCTAATTGATGATATTCGTGCTCATTATGAAGATATCGCAGATCCTCAGAGTATTGAAGTCTTCGGGGCGATGAGAGGTCGGCTACTTTATGATATACCGGGTAAGTCGCCAAGAATAGAAGTGGTTAAATTCCTTGGATTTAATCAGACTGAAGGATGTAATCCCAATGCGGTTATGGCCGATGTGTATA
>JBOFDD010000175.1:0-3155 GCA_051646645.1 Bacteroidales bacterium
AAAAGACAATGCTGGATTGTTTGCCCGAATTATCGGAAAGATTAGTGCATTTACAATCCTGCAATATATAAATAAGATCAACAACAAACCTATTGGTAGAGTTAAGTACGCACTAAATTAATTCCGCCAACGGGTTATAAGTAATATTTAACAGAAGAAATATTCCCACCACTCTTCCTCAAAGTTGAAAAATCGAGTAAAGACCGAAAAATCAAAAATATATCAGGATTTGAATCCCGTTCAATTGCTATTATTAACAGAATAGTTATTATTTTTGCAGGAAACCTATTTTTGAACTGCACAATGAGTATTGACAACGATAATATTGACAACTCTTCTTTAGAAGAAAATATGAATGAGAATGAGTTTGTTCAGGAGAACGACTCACACTCTGCATATATAGTACCTCAGGGAGGTCAGGATCTGAAAATACATCTGACAGGAATGTATCAAAGCTGGTTCCTGGATTATGCTTCATATGTAATCTTAGAACGTGCCGTACCCCATATCAATGATGGGTTAAAGCCTGTACAACGACGGATACTTCATTCGATGAAACGTCTGGATGACGGGCGGTACAATAAGGTAGCCAACATTATCGGTCACACGATGCAGTTTCACCCCCATGGTGATGCTTCAATCGGTGACGCATTGGTTCAGTTAGGACAAAAAGATCTTCTGGTTGACTGTCAGGGAAACTGGGGTAATATACTTACGGGTGACGGTGCTGCTGCTCCCCGTTATATCGAGGCGAGACTCTCAAAGTTCGCCCTCGACATCGTATTTAACCCAAAGACTACAGAATGGCGTCCTTCGTACGACGGAAGAAATAAAGAACCGATTACACTTCCTGTCAAATTCCCCTTGCTCCTGGCTCAGGGTGTGGAGGGTATTGCTGTAGGGCTCTCATCCAAAATCATGCCTCACAACTTTAACGAGTTATTAGATGCTTCAATCGCCTATCTGAAAGGAGAAAAATTTGAGATTTATCCCGACTTTCAGACCGGTGGACTTGTAGATGTGAGCAAATACAACGACGGTGAAAGAGGCGGAAGTATTAAAGTGCGCGCGAAAATCGAAAAAAGAGACAACCGCACACTGGCAATTACAGAGCTGCCGTTTGGCAAAACGACATCATCACTTATTGATTCTATCCTGAGAGCGAATGACAAAGGAAAGATCAAAATCCGTAAAGTGGATGATAATACGGCGAGAGACGTGGAAATTCTGATCCACCTTCAGGCCGGTGTATCATCGGATAAAGCCATTGATGCGCTTTATGCATTTACGGACTGTGAAGTAAGTATATCTCCGAACTGTTGTATCATCTCGGAAAACAAGCCTCACTTCTTAGCAGTCAGCAATGTATTGAAACACAATACCGATCAGACTCTTGATCTTCTGCGAACAGAACTTGAGATTGAAAAAAATGAACTTCTGGAACAACTGCACTTCTCTTCGCTGGAAAAAATATTTATCGAAGAGCGAATCTATAAGGAAAAAGGATTTGAGCAAAGTGAGAATATGGATGCGGCAATCACATTCATCGATCATAAGCTGAGTAAATATAAAGAGCTATTTATACGCGAGGTGACGCGCGAAGATATTTTGCGCCTGATGGAAATCAAAATGGCACGAATCCTGAAATTTAATTCAGATAAAGCGGAAGAATACATTCTCGGTATAAAAGAAAAAGTAAAAGAAATAGACCAGAACCTAGCTACTATCGTTGAATATACGATTGCGTGGTTTAAACGTCTGAAAGAGAAATACGGTAAGTTATTCCCTCGTAAAACCATTATCCGCGGCTTTGACACCATCGAAGCGACAAAAGTGGTAGAAGCGAATGAAAAGCTATACATCAACCGTGCTGAAGGATTTATAGGCACGGCATTGAAAAAGGATGAATACGTTTGTAACTGCTCGGATATTGATGATATTATTATCTTCTACAAAGATGGTAAGTACAAGATCGTGAAGGTAAGCGACAAGCTGTTTGTGGGCAAAAATGTGCTTTACGTAAATGTATTCAAGAAAAACGACAAACGCACGATCTATAATGTGGTATACCGCGACGGACTGAACGGCACGCATTATCTGAAACGCTTCAGTGTAACCGGAATTACACGCGATCGTGAATACGACGTAACACAGGGCAAACCGAAATCGGCAATAGCCTGGTTTTCGGCTAATCCAAACGGGGAAGCAGAGGTTATACGTGTAACATTGAAACCGAATCCGAAAATTCGTAAGATTCAGTTTGACGAAGATTTTAGTCGTGTAGTAATCAAAGGTCGTTCTGCTGTAGGCGTTATTCTTACACGCAACGATTTGCACAAAATCTCGCTGAAAAGCAAAGGTGTTTCCACACTTGGAGGTCGTGATGTCTGGTTTGACCGTGACGTATTCCGCCTGAATTACGATAACCGCGGGGAATACCTGGGTGAATTCGGCAGTGAGGATTCGGTTTTGGTCGTACTTTCGTCGGGAGAATATTATACAACGACTTTTGACGCATCTAACCATTACGATACCAACATTCTGTTTATCGAAAAATTCGACGAAAACAAAGTTTGGTCTGCGGCATACTGGGATGATGAACAAAGCTCTTATTACATCAAGCGTTTTACGTTTGAACCAAGTGCTAAGAAGCAAAGCTTCATCAGCGAAGGGAATAAATCTAAACTTATTCTTCTTTCTCAGCAAGTGTATCCGCGCTTTGAACTGCTGACAAAAAACAAAGAAGGTGAACTCGAACCAATGGTTCTGGATATAGAAGAAACGACACCTGTCAGAAGCTGGAAAGCAAAAGGAAAACGCATGACAGGAGTAGAAATTGAACACCTGAAGGAGTTAGAACCGGTAAGATTCCCGGAAGAACCGGAAGAAGAAGATCTGCCTGACAACTCTGTTGTTATTGAAAATGACTCAGAAGAAGAGGAAGAAAAAGTAGACAGAAATTTATTGAACGATGAAGTTACAGGACAAACAAGATTGTTCTGATAAAATAAAAAAGGGGGGTGTGTCAAAAGTACATACCCTCTTTTTTATTGTAAAAATTTAATCATATAGTATTTATTTATTATCTTTACGCATCTAATACAGAGATATATGAAGATGCAATTCAAATCATATGATCAAGATTTAGGGACTCT
>JBOFDD010000176.1:0-18798 GCA_051646645.1 Bacteroidales bacterium
AAGCTCCCCGATTGATTTCAGCTCTTTCAGTTTATCATAGGTTGCCTGAATTTTTAATCCGTCAAAAATAGTCCATGACATATTTAGACCCGCATTGGCAGTTTGAGCTGATTCATTATCAAAATCGCCCTTTTCGCCATCTGCATTTTCTACCCGATTATTATTTATCTGACCGTTATATCCGCCATTCAAATCAAGTTTAGGCAGATATCCGGCATTACCTATGGTTGCATTATTATCCGAAATCGTCTGACGCTCCTGCTGGATCCGGACCTGAAAATTATTTTCGAGCCCCCGACGAACACACTCCTGCAGCGTAAGTGTTTCTTGTGCATTAGAAACAGTACATAAAGCCAGTAGTGCTGTCAGTATATTTATTTTCTTTCTCATTTCTCTTCTTTCTTTACCCGGTTTGTAGATACATAGCTATAGATAGCAGGCACAATATATAGTGTAAGGAAAGTTGAAACCAACATTCCGCCAACAACAGCAACACCCATTGAAATCCGGCTGTTTGCTCCTTCACCCGACGCATAAACCAATGGCAGAAGTCCCAATAAAGTAGATGCACTTGTCATCAGAATCGGACGCAAACGCTGGATGGATGCCGTATGAATGGCTTCGGCCTTATCAAAGCCTTCTTCCTGACGCTGATTGGCAAATTCAACAATAAGAATCCCGTTTTTAGCAACCAGACCAATCAGCATAATAATACCAATCTGACTGAAGATATTCATTGTGGTTCCTGATACATACATAAACATCAGTGCACCGGCAATCGCTAAAGGAACGGTAACCATGATCACCATAGGATCTTTAAAGCTCTCAAACTGAGCCGCCAGCACAAGATAGATCAGCAAAAGTGCCAGAATAAAAGCAAAGAATAAGCTTGAAGAACTCTCGCGAAACTCTTTTGACTCTCCTGTAAGAGCTGTACGGAATGAGTCATCAAGGGTTTCCTTAGCGATACGGTCCATTTCGTCAAGACCGTCTCCAATGGTTTTTCCCTTTGCAAGTCCGGTTGATACGGTTGCCGATACAAAACGATTGTAACGAAATAGTTTTGGAGGAGCAACATCCTCTTTTAAGGATACCAGATTATCAAGCTGAATCATCTCTGCTCCCTGACTACGCACATATATGGATTTCAGATCAAGCGGTGTATTTCTTTGCTGACGATTGATTTCTCCCAGAATCTGATATTGCTTACCGTTCATATAGAAATATCCCATACGCTGCCCGCTTAAGGCATACTGCAAGGTCTGCGCAATATTGATCGTATTGACACCTAACTGATTGGCTTTATCGCGATTAATCGTTATGCGTGTTTCAGGTTTCGTAAACTTCAAATCCACATCTGCCATCTGAAAGACAGGACTTTCGTTTACTTTTTTCAAAAACTTAGGTACGAACTCCTGAAGTTTTTCGAGGGTTGGAGCCTGAAGTACGTATTGAACAGGCATACCACCACGCCCACCTCCGAAAGTCGAAGTCTGACGCACAAATGACCGGCCTTGCGTTTTTGATCTTACCGCCGCAGAAAGTTGCTCTGCGATTTGCATTTGAGAACGTTCTCTGTCCCCTATATCCTGCAGAGTAAGAAATGCAAAACCGCTTCCACTCATAGAACGGCTAACCAATGATGTTTTTTCAGGAACAAGTGTATCCATTATCGCGGTAATATCATCCGAATAGTTACGCATAAACTCAAATGTTGTCCCCTCAGGTGCACGCATTGATACAACTACCTGTGAACGGTCTTCCATCGGTGACAATTCTGATGGAACTTTCCCCCATAGCCATACAATTATCCCCAGAAGTACCACTACAATAGGAATAGCTACTATTTTATGCTTCAGAAACAGAGCAAGAGATGAACTATAAGCATTGTTAAGCCACTCAAAGAAAGGCTCTGTGACCGTATAGAATTTATTCTTCTTTTCTCTGCGTTTCAGAATTTTCGTAGCAAACATAGGTGTAAATGTAAGAGCTACAAATGATGAGATAATTACCGATCCTGCAATAACCAAACTAAACTCCTTGAAAAGTCGCCCGGTCATTCCATCCAGAAACACGATTGGCAGGAATACTGCAACCAATGTGATTGTTGTGGAAATAACGGCAAAAAAGATCTCTTTCGACCCTTCAATTCCGGCTTCAACAGGCTTCATGCCCCGTTCAATCCGAACATAGATATTCTCGGCAACAACAATAGCATCATCCACTACAAGACCTACCGAAAGTACGATCGCAAGCATGGTAAGAACATTGATCGAGAATCCCGAAATATACATTACGAAGAATGCTCCAATCAACGAAACGGGAATTACAACTACCGGAACCAATGTCACACGCCAGTCCCGGAGGAAAAGAAAGATGATAAGAACAACAAGCAAGAAAGCTACATAGATTGTCTCCTCTACCTCTTTTATGGATGCACGGATAAATTTAGTGTTATCGAAAACGACATCAATCGTTACATCTTCAGGTAAATCTTTCTTTAACTGCTGAACGCGCAAATTAGCTTCATCTGCAATCTCAATGTGATTCGCTCCCGGCTGCGGAATGATTACAAGCATAATCGTCGGGACTCCGTTTACCTTAAGCATACTACGCTGATCTTCGGGACCTAGCTCAGCACGGCCGACATCACTGAAACGAACGATATTTCCGTTATTCTCTTTAATAATAAGGTCGTTAAACTCCTTGGGGGTAGACATTAATCCTAAAGTACGGATAGAAAGCTCAACCATATCTCCCTCAATACTTCCGGAAGGCAATTCTACATTTTCCTTATCTACTGCATTCTTAACATCAAGAGGTGTAACTCCATAACCCGCCATCTTTACAGGATCGAGCCATAAACGCATTGAATAGCGTTTTGCTCCCCAAAGATCGACACCACTCACATCGGATATCGTCTGAAGGCGCTCTTTTACCGTAAGTTCGGCAATCTCGGTAAGCTCAAGCAGAGAGCGTGTCTGGCTACCTAATGAGATCCGGATAATCGGATCGGAATCAGCATCAGCTTTCGATACAGTTGGTGGATCACAATCCCGTGGCAAATAGCGCTGCGCCCGCGAAACTTTATCACGTACGTCATTGGCCGCACGCTCCATGTCTACCTCTAACTCAAACTCTACTGTAATACGGCAACTTCCCTGACTACTCTGACTCGAAAGCGAGCGAATCCCCGGAATACCGTTAATATTTTGTTCAAGCGGTTCGGTAATCTGATTCATGATTACGTCCGCATTGGCTCCGGGATAGCTTACATCCACGGAAATTATTGGTTTGTCGACACTTGGATATTCGCGCACACCTAAAGAAGTGTAACCGATCAGTCCGAAAAGGATAATGATCAGCATAAGAACGGTTGCGAATACAGGCCGGCGTATACTTAATTCTGATATATTCATATTATTTTCCCCTTTGGATCATTACTGAAATCTTTCGACTGCAACCGGCATGCCTTTGCGAAGTTGCATGACACCTGTTGTTATTATTGTATCTCCTACAGTAAGCCCCTGGATAATCTGTACACGTGCTTCTGTACGCAGACCGGTTTTCACCTCAACCGGTTCTGATTTTCCACCTTTATATATATACACTAAATCTTTTCCCATCTCCGGAATCAAAGCCTGACTTGGGATTGTTAGCGCATCTTTTATTTCTCCCAGAGAAATATTAACACTCGCAAAACGTCCCGGAACAAGTAATTCACGGTCATTCGGATAAATTGCACGTGCAGTCAGTGTACGCGTCTTCATATCAACTAATGATTCAACGGCATACACTTTTGCTTTTAACGGTTCAATAATACCGTCTACACGAAATGTAACTTCTGAACCGTTACGTACAGCTTTGGAATATCTTTCCGGAAAGGAAAATTCGATTTTGAGCGGTTTTACTTTTGTTAAGCGGGCAAGAGATGTTCCCGTTGACGCATAAGCACCTTCACTGATAGCACGCAGACCAATAACACCATCAAAAGGAGCCCGGATCTCTGTCTGAGCAATATTTGCTTTTACTAATTCGATATCAGCATGCAACTTCTCAAGATCTGTTGTTACTTGTTCATAAGCTTCCTGACTTACTGCATCTTTTGCTAATAGTGTTTTTTGACGATATACACGTCCTTCAAGAAGAGGCAATTGTGCTTCAAGTTTTTTTAATTGTGCCTGTAAGGGTTTGTCATTCATTTTAGCAAGCAGCTCTCCCTTTTTCACAAAAGAGCCTTCCTGAAAGAAAATGCCTACCACTTTCCCTGAAGATTCAAACGTCAGATGGACTTCTTCATCGGGTATAATACTTCCGGTGCTTACAATAGTTTCACCCAATGAACCTGTTTTTAGAATTTCTGCCGCTACCGGAAGAGCTTTTTGATCACGTCCTGTACTTTTAGCCGATTGACCTGACTGGATTGGTTCAGACTCTAATTCGTTTTTCTTTAACTTCGGATATAGCGCCATCGCTCCTACAAAAAGGACAATAACTCCTATAATTCCCCATCTAACTTTCTTATTCATCTGAGTTGTTCATTAAATAATGCGCACACGCAAAATACTTCCTGATAAATCAGGAATAAGGTACTTATGCATGCTAACTAAACTATGATTTTGCTGTCTCTCGTATAAATACGCTTAAAAATTCGACCACTTTAATTTGCAATGGTTTAATCTGCCGTAAAAAAAAGAAGAATTCTCCGAATAAAACAGAGAATTCTTCTTTCATTATATTTATTAATAAAAAATTAATACAAAATCCACTAAACTCTATTCAAATGAAATAGGATTAGCTTTCTTCAACCTGGGTTTTTCATCCATCTCTTCTTCAAAGAAAAACTTTTCTTCACCGAATGCGGGTTTTAGCTGATCCAACCATGTTGCTTTCGGATCATATGCTGCGAAGAATGGAATGCCTACCCAATTAGGATTACGTCCCTGAAGGAAATTTAAAACAAATACTTTTTCTCCTCTTACTTCAGTCACGCCTAGTACCTGAACTTTACCAGGGAAAGCACTCATACTTGGGCCGCGCACTGTTCGGCAAACACCACTCACCTGAGCATAAGCATCACGGAATATCTTCCAGCAATTCTCAATCGGAAGTTCAAAGAAATGTCGGGAACCTGTATCACGCGCTATAAACATATAATAAGGGATACATCCTAAATCGACCTGTTTACGCCACATTTCAGCGAAAGTTTTAGCTGAATTATTTATATGCTTCAGGATAGGAGTCTGCGTACGGATTTGAGCTCCGGTAGCACGAATACGTTTGATCGCATCCTGAACGGCAGGAGTTGAAAGTTCTACAGGATGGTTAAAATGAGCCTGTATTGCTAAATTACGACCTGATTTTACAACCTTCTCAAATAATTCAATAATTTCATCTGAATCTTTATCTGTCAGATAGCGGTATGGCCAGTAACCTAAAGTCTTTGTACCAATCCGGATAGTATGAATATGCTTATACTCCTCTGTCAGAAGAGGCTCAATATATGATTTCAGAATAGCAGCACTCATAACCATCGGATCACCTCCGGTGAAAAGTAAGTCTGTCACCTTTGGCTGAGATTTCAGATATGAATAAAGCAATTCCGATTCTTTCATTGAAAATTTCAGTCCGCTCATAGATGAAAACTGAGGCCAGCGAAAGCAGAAGGTACAATAGGCATGACAGGTTTGTCCCTGGCTTGGGAAGAACAGAACTGTCTCTCTGTATTTATGCTGAACTCCTTTTAGTTTAATTTCACCCAAATAAGGAACATTATGTTCCTGTCCGGCAGGATTCGGATTTAATGATAATCGGATCTCATTTATCAATTCATCAAGCTCGCTTTTCGGCGCACCGCTATCCAGGAGTTTTTTTACCCGTTTATAGTCTTTTGCCTGCAGCATCTCTGCCCGCGGAAAAGTCAGGGTAAATATAGGATCATTCGGAATATTATTCCAGTCAATCAATTCATTAATCACATAGCTGTTCGTTTTGAATGGCAATACTCTGCCAACTACTTCGATAGCTTCTATTGTTTTTTCGTCCAGATTTGATATCTGCGGTATACTCTTATAATTTGAGAGCGTAAATGATTGATAGGCTTTACTCATAAGCAAAATTCGTATTATTAATGGTTAGAAACTTGAATTATATAAGATATCGCAGGAGTAAATTAAATATTGGAAGAGAAAATATCCTACGATGTCTGAAAGATACAATTTTTTCGTTGGATTCAAAAATTTAATTGTATATCTTCTCTTTTTATAACATTCTATAAAAGAAAAAGCCCGATACTCTAAGAAAAAAAGAGTACCGGGCTTTTCAAATATAAACAAGCATTTTTTAAAACGGATAACCTATCGCAAGATGGAATGCAAGTCCGTCTTTGAAGTTCTTAATATTGTAATATCCTTTTTTATCCGGATTTGGATAAGGTGTGTGAATACCAATACCCAGATCACCCCGTATTACCAGGAAGTCTAAATCATAGCGTAATCCTAATCCGGCTCCGAGAGCAATATCTTTTAAGAATGTACGTGCTTCGAGCACTCCTCCCGGACGTAGCGGATCATTTTTAAGTAACCAAACATTACCTGCATCCAGGAATACGGCTCCATACAATTTATTTATTAATGGAAATCTGTATTCAAGATTCATTTCCAGCTTAAAGCTACCTGTCTGATCAAGAAACGTATTCTTATCAATTACAGCAGGGCGATAACTTCCGGGACCGATACTACGAATTGCAAATGCACGTATACTATTTGCGCCTCCGATATAGAATTGTTCATTGTACGGAAGTACTTTAGAGTTATTGTATGCCAATCCGGCTCCAACCATAACCCGACCAGCCAAAACTGTACTTGCAGGCAATCCCTTATAAATAATCAGTTGTGTTGTCATTTTTGAAAACTGTGAAAACTGATTTCCAAAGATTGTTTTATTATATCCCTGCTTATTCCCGAAAACATTCATCAACCCGAACAATATATTCCCGGCTTCGCTCACTGTATTTTGCCACACAAACTTATTTGCCGGATCTTTTCCATAGGTACCATCATAAGTCACCGTATAACTTATCTGAGGAATAAACTGGTCCTGAAAACTAAGTGCAATTGCCGGATTCTGATCCAGTGTCTCCTGAAAAGCCTGCGACTTATGCAACATATAATTATAATTCAGTCTGAATGGCGTAAATGAATGAAACCACCTTTTCGAAGTCTGAAAATCATAAGTTATAGAAGTCCCGAAAGAAACCATATTAAAATACTTAGCCCTATTGAGAAAATCCTCACTAATTTCTATTGTTGTCTTATTCGCATAGCGGAAATACTTAGGCATCATAAATGTAGGTACTAGCAATCGCGGGACAGCTAATGCTGCATTGATTTGCAACTCATAGGAGTTGATCAGTGACTTATTACCTGTTTCTTGTTTAGCTCCTCCGGTTTGCCACTCATAGGACCCTTTTAATTTTAGAGATAAGCTTTCGCCTCCTTTGAATATATTTTTCCAGGTTACTCCGGCTGATAGTCCCGGCCCGACCTGACTGTTTGACTTATACACAACATCCAACTCGGCTTCTACTTCATATGGCGCATCAAATGTCGCATCAATTCGCATATCTAAAAGATTTCTTTTTGTAATCGTATCCGGATAGAATTGCAAATTAATCGAATTGAACGTATTTAAGCGATATAGATTCTGCAAAGTCAGACTTTGCTTATCCTGATTATAAAGTGAATCTTTCATCAATAATATAGCCTTATGAAGAATTGAGCGCTTCATCTTAAGATTATTATTGTAGTGAAAATTGATTCCACGATATGTATCCATCGTCCAGCTACTTGTATCTCGCGAATATAAATAGACATCAATATTTCCTATTCGGTATGGTTCAAGCAAATTATTACCAATATTCTCTTTTCGCAAAAGACGAAGCTGAACTTTATGCGGTGACTGGACCGTATCTGCCAGATACTCTATGAAATCCGGTCTGAAATAATAAAATCCTTCATCACGCAGCTCATTTGCAATTTTGGTCTGCTCAGCCTGTAGATTAAATACATTGTAATTAGCACCCTTCTGAATCTCAGGAGAGAGCTTTGTTCTGTCAATAACCGTATCAGCAGGACTGGTATTCGGCAAAATTGCAACTGAATCCAGCACATAAGGCTCTGTTATATTTACTTTATACAGAATCTTAGCTTTCTTCGGGTCTTTTTTATCCTTTAAAATTTCGTACGAAACCTTAGAACCGAAGTGCCCGTAATCCTGTAGCATATTTTCAACTACCTTTACGCGCAATTCAGGCTTTACATTTGAGACCAATACCGGTGTTCGTCCAAACTTTTTAAACAACCAGTGTTTAAACCCTTTCTTCTTATCCTTGTATTCATAGAGCGAGTTATAAACCCACAAACCCAGAGGAAAAGGAATCCGGTAAGAACTACTTCCAAGCAAAGAGTTATTAGGCGGATAATCTAAAGGCGAAGACAAAGAAGATTCCAGGTTAGGATCTAATTTTAAGTCTTTAGGCTTATCAACTTCAACTTTCTTTATTCCAGTATATAGTTCCTGATCTTCCGGAATCATTTTAGTGGTTGAACATCCGGTAAGTAAAAACAAAAGAACCAGAGAATAAATGCTATATTTTATATTATTATTCCACATACAATTGCATTCTGACATCATTATTTTTTTGTTTCGGTATGTACCGGTTGATTAAGAGATTCTTCCAGCTTTTGCTGCTCCCTCTTTTCGCGTTTTCGCTTAAAACCAAAGTTGAATAAATTTTTCATCTTATAAAGTTTCCGGCGAATCGCTACACCAGCACCTGTCTGAGTAATCTGACCTTCAAGGATATTATCATATCCGGTATGATGAAACAGCTTAACATACAAGTTACCATTCTTATCCAACATGTAGTCAATTGATAAATCATCAATAAAATTCTGATCCTGCTTGATTGAGGGATCCGCTCCAGTGGACACACGACCACCAATATTAACAGTAAACCTGTCATTCAGGAAGCTTTTCGAAAACTGAACGGTATAATCTGTCCGGCTTCCCGTAGCTTCATTCGGATCATAATT
Source organism: Bacteroidales bacterium (assembly GCA_051646645.1). Lineage (GTDB taxonomy): Bacteria > Bacteroidota > Bacteroidia > Bacteroidales > UBA7332 > UBA7332. The sequence continues at coordinate 9,096 of JBOFDD010000176.1, forward strand.
ATCAATACCAAAACTCAGATTAACTCCTTTCAGATTGTTTCGCGTAAACTGATTCAATGTTGATTCAATAAATGAATTCAAGGCACTTGATGATGCAGACTTACTAGTCATACCACTCAAAGAAACAGAGTTATACAAAATCAGATTCATTGCTTCTTTTGCTCTTTGTTCCGGAGGCAATGAAGCCAAACGATTTTGCACGGATAGATTATCCGGAGCTGCTGCATCAAATGTTACCGACATATTTTCAAGCGAATTCTGAATTCGTACGATGGCATTAAATGTTACCAGCTGACTGTTATTATTATCTTCGGACACTGTAGCTTTGATCTTTTCAATCGCCGTAATATTCATAATCGGATTAAGCAAATTGCCACTCCATGAAACATTACTTCCATCCTGAATATCAAATATTTTAGCACCGATAATTGGCAAAGTATAAATTACAGTACCGCCTGTAAGAACATACTGACCAGTAAGACTAGTTGTTCCCTCGCGGCTCATCTGATAAGTAAGTGTACCACCTCCGACCAGATTCACACGGCTACTACCATCTGTTGATAAGTTCATTGCCAACTTAACCCCAGGATTAATTGAGGCCGTAAATAATAAATCAATACCATCAAGTTCGTTTATTTTCTTAAGATTGCCATACATAACACTCGTTGTATCGGCAAAATTGACAAAACGAACTAACTGAGCAGTTTTATTTTGTGTATCAATCGCAGACTCCTGCATTACATAAGTCAGGTTTGTCTGATTTAAGACAGACATATTCCCACGAATAACCAAACGATCTATAAGCCCTCTTATCGTTGTATTCAGATTTATATAAGCTTTACCATAAACCATCGACTCTTCAGTTTGAGCCGCATCTAACAATTGGAAATTATTACCGGTAACCGATAAATCTGTATAAATATAATCTAATCGTCTAAGATCAATACTACCATCAAGAATGAGTGGTGTTTTATTCGTCGAAAATAATTTATACGAATCAAAACGAATAAAATTATTCTTGATAACAACAGGCTGTTCATCAACTCTGAACTGAGAATTAGCCGGAACAACCATTAAATAAGTACTGTCAAGCTTCACAGATCCGTTGATTACTGGTCCTTCGGCCCCTTCTTTCAAGCTTAATTCGCCATCCAGATATCCTTTCATAGAAGCCAGATCACTTGGAATAAATGGATTTGCTATACGCAATGGGAAACGACTGGCATCAACTTTTACATTCATTCCATGATTTGTCTCATCACTCAAAGTTCCTGTGACTTTGAGAACCTTTTTATTATTCATTATCATAGAAGCATCTACTTCATTCTGACTGGAACTATTTGTAAGATAAGATCCGGTAAACTGAACATCACCGATATTCTCACCATTAAGTATAAATTTATCCAGATTAAACAACCCTTCAGCATTCAACTCTTTTTGGTTTGTGAAAATATTAAAGCGGCTATTCAGACTACCTGTCATTTCGGAAAAATAAGGTATACTTTGAGCGACCTTTTGCAAATCAATACCATTAACATCAACGGCAATACCTCCTTTGGCATGAGTAGAATCAAGCGAATATGCATGAATACGGGCAGCTTCACCTACAAGATCCAGATTTGCTTTAATCTCTTTATCTTTCGATATTGAAATATAGTTATTCTCATTCAAAGTCCAAGGAGTAAATCCAATCACCGGATGTGTCGGGAATAAACTTACTCGAAGAGCCTGATCTACAATTGATAATCTGCACCCAATATCTAACCCTGTTTTCCCTTTTTGATTATGTTGCAAAAAGCGAATAACAAGACTATCATCAGAAACCTTACCTAAAGCTTTTAACTGAAAAGCCGGTTGCGAATTTCTTGCTCTGTTGGCAAGCATCCCGATAAAATCAATTTGATTCTGATCCTGATTTGCAGTTAACTGAATTGTATCAAATATGCGTTGTTTAGATTGAACATCTTCAAGAATAGCATTTAATGACAATCCTTCAGTCGGATTTATAGCAGCCTTTACCCTTGTACTCTTAATAAACGAAAGATCCTGAGCAAGATAGGTATTAAGAATATTATTTTTCCCGGCATTTAATGTTATATCAAATGTTGGAAAATTTTCCTTAAGTTTATCCAGCGACAATGTTTTAGCTTTTAGCTCCTTGCTCAACAATGCCATTGTAGACTGAAATTCCTTCATTCCTTCAAACACACTTTTTGGAGAGAGTATATTCAGACTCATATCACCAGAAGTAATATCTGCCCGGAAAAGCGAATCTTTATTTTGCACATTATAGCGAATTTCACTCGGTGAATACGCTGTATCCATAAATTCGAGCAACTTAAGATATATATCACCCGATGCGCTCATATCCTCCTTCAGGTTAGTTTTGAAAGTCGTATTCCAGGTGAAAGCTGTACGGAACGGAGTACTCCAGACATTAAGAGCCTGAAGATTCAGATTTTTGACATCAAGGTTCAATACTAAATCTATATCATTTGGAGCCAGCGTTCCATTTACATCTGATGTAAAATTCACATCTTTATCGCGCATTGTTGCTGTTGTCTTAAGTTTACCACCAGCTAATGTCGAATTTAATTCCAGATCTGAATAATTATGACCATCATAATTAATTACATTCGATTTCATACGAACATCCATCTCTGTTTTTGGTGATAAGAAGTCCCAACCTCTTCCTTGTGCCGACATAGAGAAATCTACACAATTTACACCAAGTGAAGGCATAAACTGTGTCACATAGAATGAGTCTGCTTTAAAGGTCAAATCATAGCTTTCTCCCGGGAAATGAATTTTACCATCACTTTTCACTTTCCCTTTCGGAGTGAGTAAAGTAATATTCGGTTCAACAACACCTCCATAAGCCTTAAGATCAGCTTTCAACTGGAAGTTATTTGGGAAAGTGTATTGTTTACTCATCTTTTTTGGAAGAAGAAACAATAACTTATGTGCATCATGACCAATAAAATCAAAGACGATATTACCCGTCAGATGTTTATAATCCATTATATTATCCAATACACCTCTGGATGTTATATCAAAGCATTCCGGATAACGCACATCAAACTGTTGAATATTTACTCTGTTTTTTGAACCTTTAAGCAAAGCTTTTGCTGTAAGGAAAGTACGTTGATTAAGCAGTGAGTCTTTAGCCCCATCCTCCTCTATTAGTTTTTGAACTTCAAAGGTTGATATATTTGCATTCAAATCAGCACTCAGATCATCAATAGAAAATGTTTTCGCATCTCCACCCCATGCCAAAGTTCCTGTAAGCTGAATTGAACTTAACAGCGTATTCAAGTCCAGCTTATTAACCGATATACGGTTAGTATCCATTACAGCATAACCTTTCAGATTACTTATCACTAGATCTGATGTTAGTTTAGCTGACATAGACTTAACCTTTAAGGCAGAATACAACCCACGATTATGCAAAGAATCAGAATTGATATTAATATCTTTCACAAAGAGATGATCCATATTGAAGCGATTCGAATCATTCAGGTATTTACCCACATGCATTTCAAACTGATTATTTTCTACGAAAGCATTTCCTACCTGAATATCCCATGGTATCGAAGGTATCGTATCACCTGTGATTATATTCTGCTGTTGTATTTCTTGTTGTGATGCCGAATCAGGCAGCATGATTACGTACCGACCGTTAGATATCCGTATTTTATCCGCTCTTACTTCCTGAGTGAGTAAGTCTACACTCCCTTTTTTAAGCGAAGCGCTTTCGACATTCACATTTGTAGAAAATCGCGAAGGTAAATCTGCAAACTGTACCTGAATATTTCTCAGAAGAATGCGTTTTGAAACGAACTTCCATGGAAATGCGTTGGTGGTATCTACCTGAGCAGTATCGGGTACATGTTTCAGCATTTGTATAGCGATAGATCCATCACTCAAAGTTGCCTGACCTAAATCAATTTCATCATTTTTAAGCTGAACTACATTCCCGCTTATTTTAGCAAGTCTGAGCTTAGCGCTTATATCAATAGTTTGCGCTGAATCTATAAAATGGAATATCGCATTCCGCACTTCTATATCATTCACTTTGACCTCTTTCATCAAAAGCGGCAAAATAGCGACACTCGTTGATACTTCGCTAACACGCAAGAGAGTATCAGCCGGTTGCTTAATAATAAGGGCATCCGACAACTGAAGTTTGAGCGGAAAATACAAGCGTAACTTTCCCACTGAAACATCCATATCCATAGCTTTGGAAACCTCTTTCTGTACAATATCGCGTGCAAAATTCTGTACAAACGGAATATATAAAGCAAACGACAACAGCAAGATAAGTATTACATAAGCAAGTATGATCCGAAAGAACCATTTAAAAAATTTTCTCATAAACACAGGTAATAAACTTTCCTTATTCTGCAAAGATAGAAGCTTTCATTATTATATCGACCCTATTGCTCTTATTTTCCCTAATGAAACTATTCACTCCTTCGAAAATAGAACATATGCTATAACTCTTTTGTTCGTCAGAAAATCAGATTCTGAAGGGCTGATACTCTATTTTGATTTTCCTCCTTAATTAGGTAATAAATTAAAAAATAACATTACATTTGCCTTACTTATAGCTAAAAGATTATTATTGTGATTAAGAAATTATTTCAAAATAATAAGGATAAACTCTCTTTCTTTTTCATTTTAAAAAAGAAAGTAATGATTTTAGATCCAATGCACCGCTTCATGGTCATTGGTCTTTCTTTATTCGTTGTCTACATGACTTTCTTCGACGAAGACAATTTCCTTCGCCGAATAAAACTCTGGCATGAAATACAGACTCTTGAGAGTGAGGTTAAACGATATGAGGAAGAAATAGGCATAGCACAGAAGCAGCTTGAGCGCCTCCACTCCGACAAAGAAACATTAGAGAAATATGCACGCGAAGAGTATCTGATGAAACGAGAGAATGAAGATATTTTTCTAATAGATGAGGATTAAGAATCCTTTTTAAACCAGATCAAAAAATGATAAAAAAATATATGTTTCAACTATCAGCAATACTGGTATTGATTTCTGCTGCCTTATATATTACTAAGCTTGAATGGGCTCCTTATATGTACGCAGTAGGTACTGCCGGCATTGCGGTATCACATCTGACAAACAGATACGAAGGAACGAATCTCAGAAAAAAAAGACTGCATCGCATTCTTGGGTTCTCAGGTATGCTGATGGTTCTTTCTTCTTATTTTATGTTTAAACATCAGGGAGAATGGATAGTAACACTTCTTATTGCTGCGATTCTTCATCTGTATGTTTCATTTGTAATGCCTGAAGGAGACTAATTTTTTTCTTTTTATTTTCCAGTTTTATACCGATAACACACAACATCAACATGTATTCACCTCAGTTACACGACATACAAAGAGCTCGTCAACGTATTACGGGAGCTGTCTATCATACACCACTCGCCAGGAATGTGTCCTTATCCGAACGATTCGATGCTAACATATTCCTGAAGAGAGAGGATTTACAGGAAGTAAGATCCTACAAAATCCGTGGAGCATATAACAAGATAACATCTTTAACCGAAGACCAGCGAAACAAAGGGGTTGTCTGCGCAAGTGCCGGCAATCATGCTCAGGGTGTTGCTTATGCGTGCCGGGCCCTGGATATTGAAGGTGTTATATTCATGCCTAATCCTACACCCCAGCAAAAGAGAGATCAGGTTAAAATGTTCGGCAAAGAGAATGTAAAAGTTATTCTTACCGGAGACACATTCGATGATGCTTACAACGAAGCAGTCACCTATTGCGAGAAAAACGGCATGAGCTTTATTCATCCTTTCAATGATGAAAAAGTCATAGAAGGTCAGGCAACTGTCGGACTTGACATCCTGAACGATACAGACAATCCGATTGACTATCTGTTTGTACCTATCGGAGGAGGAGGACTTGCTTCAGGAGTCGGTAGCGTATTTAAGATGATTAGTCCCGAAACAAAAGTAATCGGGGTTGAGCCATCAGGAGCTGCCAGTATGAAGGCTGCTATAGACAAAGGAGAGATTGTAGAACTTGAAAGCATTGACACATTTGCTGATGGTGTTGCTGTGCGCAAAGCCGGTGATCTGACTTTCGAAATTTGCAAATCTGTACTGGACGATATTGTTGTCGTTCCTGAAGGCCGGATTTGTGGTGAAATTTTGAAACTGTATAATCAGAGTGCTATTGTAGTTGAGCCTGCTGGTGCGATTTCCGTTGCTGCACTTCATGAATACAAAGAACAGATCAAAGGTAAAAATGTTGTTTGTGTAATTAGCGGAAGTAATAATGACATTACACGCATGGAGGAGATCAAAGAACGTTCTCTGCTTTATGAAGGACTAAAACATTACTTTATTGTCCGTTTTCCACAAAGAGCTGGAGCTTTACGGGAGTTTCTTGAGAAAGTACTCGGACCAAATGATGATATTTCTCATTTCGAATATAAAAGGAAAACATCACGCGAAAAAGGACCGGCTCTTATCGGCATCGAACTCTGTGATGAGAATGACTTTGATGGTCTGGTTGAAAGGATGAAGAAACAAGGAATAACATTTGAATATTTGAATGACCGTCCTGATTTTTTCCAGTTCCTTATATAAAAATTTTAGGCGAAAGAGTTTTTTTACTCTTTCGCTTTTTTATTATTACTTAGCGAATCCTATCAAAATGTCAGGATTCACTAAGCTTAAATAAAGAATCCAGGAGACAAACAGTTGTAAAATCCCAAAAGTGTAAATTTCGGATTACATTGTTCATTTTTGTTTTTTTCTTCAGAAAGTTGTATGAAATAATAATATTATTACTTTCGCAGTGTTCTAATACCTAAATAATAGGCTTAAACTGACTTACGAATTACTTTAATAATCACATAATAACTCAATTTCACAATGAAAAAGCATAATTTTTTTGCCGGACCATGTATCCTTAGCGAGTATACAATAAAAAACACTGCCGAAGCAGTTATTGATTTTGCCGGAATGGGATTATCTATCTTAGAAATATCTCATAGAGAAAAGGAATTTGTTGCTGTTGTAGATGAAGCGAGAGCTTTATTCAAAGAATTGTTGAATATTCCTGACGGATACGAAGTAATTTTCCTTGGCGGAGGTGCCAGCCTGCAATTCTGCATGGTTCCTTTTAATCTGCTTGAAAAAAAAGCAGCTTATCTTGAAACCGGCACATGGGCTAAAAACGCTATCAAAGAGGCAAAACTCTTTGGTGAAGTTGATGTTGTTGCCTCTTCTGCGGATAAAAACTTTAATTATATTCCGAAAAATTATACTGTACCTGCTGATGCTGATTATTTCCACATCACAACAAACAACACAATCTTCGGTACAGAAATTCACACTGACTTAGACGTTAACGTGCCACTTGTTGCTGATATGTCTTCTGACATCTTCTCTCGCCCTGTTGATATTTCAAAATATGCACTTATCTATGGTGGAGCACAAAAGAACCTTGCACCTGCAGGTGTTAGTTTCGTTATTGTAAAAGAAGACATTCTTGGCAAAGTTTCACGCGCTATTCCTACTATGCTTGACTACCGCACGCATATTAAACACGAATCAATGTTCAACACACCTCCTGTATTACCAATCTATGCTGCTTTACAGACGTTGAAATGGTATAAAGAAATGGGTGGACTTGAAGTGATGTACAAACGCAACTTAGCGAAAGCTGAACTTCTTTATAATGAAATTGACTCAAACAAGTTATTCAAGGGCACAGCGGCTGTCGAAGATCGTTCGATCATGAACATCTGCTTTGTAATGAATGATGAATACAAAGATCTTGAAGGAGAATTCCTTGCTTTTGCAAAAGAAAGAGGTATGGTCGGCATCAAAGGACACCGTTCTGTTGGAGGATTCCGTGCATCTACTTATAATGCATTACCTATCGAAAGCGTTCAGGCATTAGTTGATGCTATGCGCGAATTCGCAGCTAAACATTAAATCTGATAACCATTTAATTCCGCATACACATGAAAGTGTTAGTAGCAACTGATAAGCCATTTGCTCCCATAGCAATTGACGGCATTCGCAAATCTGTGGAAGCTGCCGGTTATGAGCTGGTTTTATTAGAAAAATATACAGAAAAAACTCAGCTTCTTGACGCTATTAAAGAAGTTGATGCAGTGATTATTCGCAGCGACATCATTGACGCTGAAGTTATTAATCATGCTAAAAATCTTAAGATCATTGTTCGTGCCGGAGCTGGTTATGATAATATTGATCTTGAAGCAGCAAAAGCAAAAGGCATCTGTGTAATGAATACACCGGGACAAAATGCAAATGCTGTTGCCGAGCTGGTATTCGGTATGATTATTTATCAGATCCGAAATCATTTCAACGGCACTTCAGGCACTGAACTTATGGGTAAAACTCTTGGTCTTCATGCCTATGGCAACGTAGCCAGAAATGTTGCACGCATTGCTCGCTGTTTTGGCATGACTATCTATGCCTTTGACCCATTCTGTCCAAAAGAGGTGATCGAAAAAGATGGCGTTATTGCATTAGAAAGTATTGATGAGCTATATGCTAAATCTCAATATGTTTCACTACATATTCCAGCAACTCCTCAGACTAAGAAATCAATAAACTACACTCTTCTTGACCTTATGCCAAAGAATGCAATGCTGATCAACACAGCTCGCAAAGAAGTAATCAACGAAGAAGATGTATTACGTCTGATGGAAGATCGCAAAGATTTTCGTTATGTATCGGACATTACTCCGGAATTAGCTCCTCTTTTTATTGAGAAGTTCAATGACCGTGTATTCTTCACTCCTAAAAAGATGGGCGCACAAACCTCAGAAGCCAACATTAACGCTGGTATTGCAGCAGCCAATCAAATCGTAGGATTCTTAAGAGATGGTATTGAAAAGTTCAGAGTTAATTAATTGATTTTTCTACATAATAAAAAGGCGTCGGTTTATAACAAACTGACGCCTTTTTTATTTATACGAATTTATATTTTCAAAAGAAGATACTTATTAACAAACAGCTCCTCTCATATTCCACAATTCTACGCTAAAACAACCACCTAACAGACCAATTTACAGCTTATTGGAAATTATTTTCACTCGAAACCAGCGATATTACATTTATGTTTCGAGCTTTTAAGAAGCTATATTATGGTTAAATATCATTTAAAACGAAAATATATACACAACAGCAAATCTACCATTTTGCATCAAAAACAATCATTTATACATTAACTTGTACTGAAAACAACACACAAATACCAAATTTGATATAAAAAGAAGATAAAATCAAACCCCACCAATAGACACACACTGAGTTAATTATTATACACAACATTGGCATGCATTATAAATTATTGTATAATTGCACTCAGAAAGATTAAGTAATAAGTAAGACAGGCTGCCATAAATCTAATACTCTGCAGCTACTATTTTACACCTTTACTCTTTTAAACCTATAAAGTCTATAAATGAAATTGTTCTTATAAAGAACAGCTATGACGAAAACCAAAAAAATAGATTTATTAAGCCTGTTGATGAATAAAGTTATATAAAAAAGAGGGTGTGTCAAAAGTACATACCCTCTTTTTTATTGTAAAAATTTAATCATATAGTATTTATTTATTATCTTTATGCATCTAATACAGAGATATATGAAGATGCAATTCAAATCATATGATCAAGATTTAGGGACTCT
>JBOFDD010000177.1:0-3027 GCA_051646645.1 Bacteroidales bacterium
AAATAGGATAACTTATAGAAATCAAGTAAATAAACAGAAGGCACGACCGGTAACACTTTTTCTATCCAGACTTTGTTGAGTCTGTAACCCTTTCCGGCAATCCGGAGCAATGTCGGGTGCTTTAGTCCAAAATCAGAAAGCCGCACGTTCTCCTGAAGATCCTTTTCCAGATCTTTATCTTCGTGAAAAAGGTTATTGATCGCCGAACGCGTATTTGCCAGAAACACTCCGCTTTCATTTAATCCCGTATGATAAGCCGGGTTATTAATAAAACAGAGTTTATAGCCTCTCTTTTTTAGCATTAAGCCAAAATAAGTATCTTCGTGTCCGTATCCTGCAATCAGGTTATTAAACGATACAGTCTCCAGCACTTCTTTCTTTATAAAGAAATTACCCGAAAGAAATGCATATTCCTTTCTCTTTTCAAAATCGTAAACTTCTCTTCTTATACCGTAGTGATAATGTAGTCTTGTACACTTCGTACAATCTGACTTCCTGTATAATATACCTCCGCATACCACATCATTATCCCTGTTTTCCCAGTACATACTGATAAAATCACTTTTCACAGGCAACATATCGCAATCCAGAAACAACAGATACGGATATTTGGCACTTTCAATCAACCGGTTTCTTATTTCCGATCGTCCGGCATTTGCATCAAGTTCTGTCAGCAAACAGTTATCTATCTTTTTTATCTCCCTGTTTTCCTCCTTATACCTAGTTGAACAATCGTCTATGCAAATGATCTCATAAGGCACACCAAGCTCATTTGCCTGCTTATTCAGACTAATGACCAGTTCTCTTACGTCACGATTATATACAGGAATTAAAATTGACAGCATGGTTATATTTTTTAAGAAGAAAATATTAAATTCTTTGTTTTAGCAACAGCAATTTATACATTTGTACAAAAGTACAATATTATGCTTATACAGGAAAATATATCCATACTGAATCACAATACATTCCACATCGACGCGCGTGCGCGTTACTTTGTGGAATACAACTCTATAGAAGAATTACAGCAATTCATTTCGTCTGATCTGATCCGCAACTATCCCTTGTTTTGTATCGGTAGTGGCAGTAACCTGCTCTTCACCGGCGATTACAACGGAATCCTGCTTCACTCCGGCATGACATCCATCCGTGTTATTGCCGAAAAAGGCAATTTTGTGGATGTATATGCCGATGCAGGAGTCGTGTGGGACGATTTTGTGGCCTATAGTGTAGGCAAAGGACTCTACGGAGCCGAAAATCTGTCGCTTATTCCCGGCGAAGTCGGTGCAACAGCCATTCAGAATATCGGAGCCTATGGCATCGAAGCAAAGGATATCATTCACCAGGTCCATGCAATCGAAATAGCTACCGGACGTAAACGCGATTTCGATCGTGTCGGGTGTGCCTACGGATATCGCCAGAGCATCTTCAAAAATGAGCTGAAAGATCAGTATATTGTCACAGGCGTCACCTATCGTCTGCGCAAAGAATCCGAGTTTGTACTTTCTTACGGCAATTTATCACACCTGCTTGAAGGTAAGGATATAACCTTGCAAACAGTGAGAAACACAATCATCGAAGTTCGCGAAAGCAAGCTTCCCGATCCTAAAATTCTGGGTAATGCCGGAAGCTTCTTTATGAATCCGTTTGTATTCAGAGACAAATACGAATCACTGAAACAGACTTATCCCGATATGCCTCACTATTTTGTGGATGAGTTTACTGTTAAAGTACCTGCAGGATGGCTTATCGAGCAGTGCGGATGGAAAGGTAAAGGGATCGGACAGGCTGCTGTTCACGACAAGCAGGCATTGGTTCTCGTAAACAAAGGAGGAGCAAAAGCCGAAGAGATAGTACTTCTGGCAACAACCATCTGCCAGGATGTAAAAAATAAATTCGATATCGAAATCCGACCGGAGGTGATATATATTTAACGGATCCTACGACACAAGAACACAAGTGCCTTCTATCCAATTGTCTTATTTAATTACAACGTAATGATTAAACGTTTACTCTCACTAAGCCTGTGTGCATTTGCAGGCGTGTTTTTTACACTCTATGCCCAGGAGCCTGACGGGTATTATGTGCAGGCTGAAGGATCAAAAAAAGAACAGCTTAAAACAAAACTCTCATCTATTGTCAATTCAGGCGCAAAAACCATTGGATATGACGGGTTATGGACTGCTTACAAGAGTACTGATCTAAAGGAAGATGGTACATATTACGACATTTATTCAACTTGTACTTTTTCGCCGGGCGTTAAGCAATGTGGAAATTACAAGTATGTGTGTGACTGTCATAACCGCGAGCATACCGTACCTCAGAGCTGGTTCAGCAAAGCCTCTCCTATGGTTTCCGATATTATTCATGTTTTACCTACAGACGGTAAAGTAAACGGACAGCGAAGCAACTATCCGTATGGAGAGTGTGCTTCCGGTGATAAGGAAAGTGAGAAAGCGCTCGGGAGATTGGGTGCTTGCACCTTCCCAACATCTTATTCAGGCAAAGTATTCGAGCCGGACGATGAATTCAAAGGCGATATTGCCCGTATCTATTTCTATATGGCAACACGCTACGAATCAAAAGTCGGATCATGGGGTGGCGAAGCATTCGGTAATGGCAGTTATCCGGGCCTGAAACCGTGGCAGATCGAGCTGATGCTTAAATGGCACCGCCAGGATCCCGTTAGCTCTAAAGAAATCAAACGCAACAACGGAGTTTACTCGGTTCAGAAAAACCGTAACCCGTTTGTCGATCATCCCGAGCTTGCCGAACACATCTGGGGAACAAAGATGAATGAAATCTGGAATCTTACCTCTTCACTGGATAAAGTTTCGGATCTTAAGATTTACGGATACGCCAGATCAGTAAAAATCGAAGGTGTTTCATCTGCTATTTCTTTCAAAGTTTACAATGTTGCCGGTCATGTTGTTAAACAGGGCTACGCAGAAGAAGATTGTTCGGTATCGTTACCACAATCTGGCATTTATATCGTTTCTGTACAGACAAACAATAATGTAATCAACA
>JBOFDD010000178.1:0-2512 GCA_051646645.1 Bacteroidales bacterium
GCTAGTGAAGCCCAGTCAACAAATTGATAAGTCAATAACTGATCATCATATCCGTAACGATCCTGAGCCAGATAGCGAATTTTATTTTCTCGCATTTCAAAACCCGCAAGCGCTGACAATGCATGCTTCTCGTTAAACACGGTTGAATAATTAAACTGACCGCGCAAATTTAAGTTCTGAAGCTGCTTATCCGATTCATTGAGCTTACCGCCTTTAGGTACATTATATATAGCCTGTGTATTATACCCGTCATCATAGATACTGGTATAACGGTTTATTAACTCACGCATTTCATAAGATTTAACGGAAGAGTAAGTCTCTGTTTTTCCGTTGATATGCTCATACTGAAAACGCAAATCAAACGTAAGATCTTTCACAATTTTAAATTCTGCATTAGCCAGGAATTTCAGATAAACATCCTGGTTTTTATACCACGAACCCGATTCCAGATCATCATACACGTTATAACCCATTTGTTGAAACTCCGGATTCTCTGCAATCTCCTGCGAACGGTACATATTATACGGGTAAAGAACAGAACGCTGTCCGTCATCACCTATAATCTGATCATAAGGCATGAAGGTCGTTGATCCGACATAACTCACGTTTTTATTCTTTGAATTATCAATATTCACAGAAATTCCAGTATTCAGCTTCACCCATTTTGCAAAATTGAACGTATTGTTCAGATTCATAGCAATACGGTTACTTGTAGCATCAATGCTGTTCGGTCTGTTATCCTGAAAACGTGCAGAAAAATAGGTCTGTGCGAAATCAGATCCCTGAGATATCGACAGGTTATAATCCTGAGTAAAAGATGATTTAGCAAAACGATCCAGGTATTCCTGACGATAATCTCGCCCTCTAAGCATGTTTAATTGTGCATCAATATCGCTTTGAGTCATATTACCCAATGCTTTTTGATAATAAAGGTCTTTCACTTTAGTCACATAACCCGGAGAACGGGCACTGTTCAACATATCAAAATATTCTAGCGGATCTTGCTTATAAATAGGATCATTCGTCATATATTCCACCTCATAGTTAAGAATATCTGCGGTTGAAGCATATTTCATGTAATCCAGCCCTGCATCAGGGGTTATATAATAATTGGCTGAGAAACTTACAACCGGTTTCTGAGAAGTCCCTTTTTTTGTAGTAACAACGATCACACCGTTTGCTGCACGAACCCCGTAAAGAGAAGTTGCAGCAGCATCTTTCAATACCGTGATACTCTCAATATCATCCGGATTCACTAATCCTAAACCAGTCGTTGAAGTTCCGGCATAGAAATTCGCAATATTCTCTACCGGCATACCATCAACTACCACAAGAGGCTGAGAACTCAACGAGAACGAAGAGGTACCGCGAATAGACATCCCCCCCTGCGTATTAAGACCCGGTACAAGACCTTCAAGATTTGAGACAATATTCGGCGACTTAATCTGATTCAGCTTCTCTTTATTTACGATAACCGCTGCACCGGAAGCTCTTTCACGCGAAATAGTCTGAAACCCCGTTACAACAACCTCATCCAGTGCTCTCTGATCTTCAGCAAGGAATATATTGAAATTCTTACGACCTTTGATTTTTATTTCCTGAGGAGCAAACCCGATATACGTATAGACCAAAGAAGCATTTTCAGGTGCATATATCGTGTATTTACCGTCCATATCGGTAATAGCAATCGTTCCTGTTTCGGGCACTGCAATATTAGCCCCCATCAACGGTTCATTATTTGCATCCATCACCACCCCCGTAATCTGCTGCATTTTACCCTGTGCAGCTCTTGGCTTGACAATTACGTGGTCGCCCTTAAATTCAAAAGCATATCCCAAAGCCGGAAGAACTTTCTTCAGAACATCTTCAATACGCTGGTTTTGCATATCCACCGTAATACTTTGCTTCACATCAACCTGATTCACAGCAAAGTCTATTGAAACCTTTGCTTGCTTTTCAAGTGTGCTGAATAAACTCGACAAAGGTTTATTCTTTAATTCAACCGATACACGTTGATTTTGGCCCTGAGCACTCAGTGTCATCAGAGCAAAAAGAGCGGCAAATGCTGAGCGTTTGATTGTTGCATTGCTGACCAGCTTTGCCACACTCATTTTCCTTTTCTTCATAGAATAAAATTGTGTTTATGATTAGATCTAACTATGAATGAGGTCATCTCGACTTTTGGAAACGTCGAAAATAGTTTCTAAAAGACTCCATGTCGTTATTAATTTTGCCTCTTTCTGCCTCATTTTTCACTTTATTATCTTGCAATAGCCCGCTATTGCTTCGCTATTAAAGCAAAAAATGAATTTGAAACAGACTAAAATTAATTAACGTCCAAAAGTCGAGATGACCTCTATTTTAAATACACTTTCCTGCCGTAAATGCGGTATTCATCGAAATCTGTCAGTCCGATAAGAACATCCAGAACTTGTTCCAGTGACTCTTTTGTATTGAATTTCACATTCAGCACTTTACTGTTATTTGATGCCGGATCATATATAAAATCCAC
>JBOFDD010000179.1:0-6021 GCA_051646645.1 Bacteroidales bacterium
TATAATATCTTTGCCTATATGTATAGGGTTAGCATTATTTATTTCCGCTAACATATTAAATACTACTGTAAAGAATCATTATATTAAGATTTATGGACTGTATGGCAACAATATAGCTATAGCAGATATTGAAGAGTTGTCACTGAAAGACACAATTCCTACTATTAATAAGAGGGTTAATGGTATAATGCTAACCAATGGCAAGAAAAAAGGATATTTTAACCTTGATGGTAAAAATGCAAGATTATACTTATATAATGATGAAAGTCCTTTTATATATATTAAAACATCAAAGGATCAATATTATATTAATTTAACTACAACTGAGGAAACAAAGTCATTGTATGATGAAATAATGAAAGAAAAAAGTTGAAAGTAAATACTTAAAATAGAAAATTGTTTAATTAGAATAAATATGATATAATGGAAGCAGTTTAATAAAATAATAATTTAGGAGGATGAAAAAGATGTCAGGACATTCAAAATGGCATAATATACAAAATAAAAAAGGGAAAGCAGATGCAAAAAGAGGAAAAATCTTTACAAAGATAGGTAAAGAAATAGTGCTTGCAGTTAAGAATGGAGGTCCTGCTCCGGAAAATAACCCTAAATTAAGAGATGCTATAGCAAAAGCTAAAGCAGCAAACATGCCAGGAGATACAATTCAAAGATCAATTAAGAAAGCTTCAGGAGAACTAGCAGCAGTTAACTACGAAAGCATAGTATATGAAGGGTACGGTCCATCAGGAGTTGCTGTAATAGTTGAAACTTTAACAGATAATAAAAACAGATCAGCTGGTAACGTAAGATCAGCTTTCACTAAAGGTGGCGGAAACATGGGAACTACAGGATGTGTAAGCTTCATGTTCCAAGAAAAAGGTGAAATAGTTATTGAAAGAGCAGACTTAGATGAAGATGAAGTTATGATGATGGCTTTAGATGCAGGTGCAGAGGACTTTAATGCAGATGAAGAGGAAGTATTTGTAATAACTACTACACCAGAAGACTTCAGTGCAGTTAGAGAAGAATTAGAAGCTCAAGGTTTAGAATTCTTAGAAGCAGGCGTAAAAATGATTCCAGATACATACACTGAAATCAATGAAGATGATGCTAAGAAGTTCCAAAAGATGTTAGACTTACTTGAAGATGATGATGACGTTCAAGAAGTTTACCACAATGCTGAATTCCCAGAAGGATGGGACGAGTAAAAATTATGAATTATGAGTGATGAATGATGAATTTATTGCTGATTCATAATGTTGTGCATTAATAGAAATGTAAAATTAAAAATGAAAATATAAGTTCATAGCAATATGAATTAATTTAAGTTTTTAATTATTAATAACAAAGAGAGTTAAAGCAGTTTTATTTAGAGATAATTTAGATGAAACTGCTTTTTTATATTAAAAATTTATAACGCTTTTATACAAAGACAAATAAATTTTCTTAATGTATGCGCTACTTCAGGAATAGAGAGTTTCTAAGACTTATTCAGATATTTCCTCCGATTTTATAATATCCTTTATAGTAAAGGAAACAACTCTTCGCTACACTCAGAGTTGTGAAATTAGTTATATAGACACTTTCTATGAGGTGAAAACTTTATGGAAAGTGTTTTTTATTTCGTCTAGAAGCTATGCCTGTCCAGAGATACTGCCGGATGATATTGTTCCGATTCCGGATGACTTTGATCCTTCTAAGTATTCGAGAGAAGTGTTCAGAATGTACGGAACTGACGAGCTTGCTGAAGTTTCCCTATTGTGTGATAGCAATCTGATGATGCACGTGATTGACCAATTCGGGATTGACGTTGATACCGAACCTGTGGACGATGAACATTTTCGGGCTACAGTCCAGCTATATCCATCCCCGACATTTTACAGATGGGTCTTCGGATGGGGTGGCAAGATTAAGATTGAAAGCCCATCGGCAGTTCGTAAAGAGTATCAAACAATGCTAAGAGATGCGATTGAAATGGTGTGATTCCGGTATCTATTACTTTGCTCAACAATGCGGACAGTTGATTAAAAAAGCTGATAAAATCAGGGGTTTGCGGACTTTGAAACAGTATGGTACGACAAGAGTACGACAAAATAAACTCTCTTAAAGAGTTAAAATAAACGATTTTAAATTAAACTCGTGTCAGTTCAAGTGAATATTTTGTACGATAAGGACATTTTTCTAAAAGAAAATTTTAGGGAAGTGTCCTTTTTGTTATGGTCAGCAAAGCAAAATAAGAAATGGAGGAAATGAACATGGGTAGTACAGCGTTAGGAGCAGAGAAAGCGGCAAAGATTATTTTTATCAGCAAAGCACATGAAAAATTCTACTATGAGAAATTAAAAGAGGTCAGGTATCAGGATGTGTACCACAAGGCTCTTGTGTACTGTCTTGGCATCAGCGATGACACAAGAAGGAATATTAAGAGCATTTATGATTTTAAGACAGGCTGTGTAAAAACGGAGTGTCTGCATGAAGGCTGGCAGACCAGCGGAAGCGCAAAAGTAGTCAGGATGGCGTTTAACCTTTACTGTAACGGTACGCCTAGTGTCCTTGATTATGATGATGCGGAGGAACAGGTAGACGAGTGCAAACTTTATACAGTGGAAGAATTATTCTGCTGTGCCTATGCACCTTATTTTTGGCAGGCGGTACATCCTCAATATCGCAGAATGGAAGTTGCCACAGAGATTTTGTTGGATTTATCGAAACAAACAAAGAGTTTAGAGATGAAAGTAATAAACGTGGATGAGCGAGATCAGGCATTAAACATATTTTTGAAGAAAATGAAGTTTAGTGTATTTGTCAAACAATATGAAATGAGAAAATATTTTTCTGTTTAGGATATTGCATAGATGAAGAAGCTGACTTTAAGGGCGGTTGTCAGTGAAGGGGCAGGCATGAGATATAATAAAACAATAATGTTAAGTAATGGTGTGGAATGTTGTTTGAGGAATGGAATAGAAAGTGATGGTCAGCTTGTATTGGATAATTTCAATCTGACACATAGCGAAACCGATTATTTGCTTACATATCCAGATGAAAACAGTTTTAATGCCGAACAGGAAAGCCGGTTCCTGAAAGAAAAGGCTGAGAGTGAAAGGGAGATTGAACTGATTGCCATAGTTGACGGTGTTATTGCAGGAACAGCAGGAATCGAGGCAATCGGTACAAAGTATAAGGTACGGCATCGGGCAGAATTTGGCATCAGCGTTGTGAAAAAATATTGGGGGCTTGGAATTGGTAAGGCTTTGTTGGCTTCATGTATCGAATGTGCTAAAGCAGCGGGCTATAGCCAGCTTGAACTTGATGTGGTTGCTGAAAACGAAAGAGCCGTTTCTATGTATGAACAGGCTGGATTTGTCGAGTTTGGAAGAAATCCCAAAGGATTTTGCTCCCGCATAGCCGGATTTCAGGAGGTCATTTCTATGAGATTAGAATTGTGATGATCGAAAGATTTATTTCATGCTTTCTTTTCGGGTGCGGATGTGTTATAATCATGATATTTCCAAAAAGGAGTTAAAAAATATGCGGCAGGGTATTCTTAAATAAAACTATAACCAAATAGTGGGAACAAAAAACTTTGGGCGGTAAGAGTATTTTGCTGCTGGGGATTTTTATGCCTTTTTTGGCTGTGAATGGAGGATGACACATGAAAATAATCAATATTGGCATTCTTGCACACGTTGATGCAGGAAAAACAACACTGACAGAAAGCTTGCTGTATACAAGCGGGGCAATCATGGAACCGGGCAATGTAGATAAAGGCACAACAAGAACGGATTCTATGGCTTTGGAACGTCAAAGGGGAATTACCATTCAGGCTGCCGTTACATCTTTTCACTGGAAAGAGTACAAAGTGAATCTTGTAGACACACCGGGACACATGGACTTTATGACAGAAGTGTACCGCTCTTTATCGGTTCTGGACGGAGCGATTTTAGTAATATCTGCAAAAGATGGAGTACAGGCACAGACCAGAGTGCTGTTCCATGCGCTGAGGAAGATGAAGATACCAACCATTATTTTTATCAATAAAATCGAACAGGAAGGCTTTGTTCCTGCACAGACTTATCAAAATATCAGAGAAAAATTGACAGAAGATATGATGGTTATGCAGGAAGTTCATTTATTTTCAGAATTAACACTTTCCGACGTTGCGGATTTTGAAAAGTGGGATGCTGTGATTGCCGGGAATGATAATCTTTTAGAAAAATATCTTTCAGGAGCGCCTTTGACATTGCGGGAACTTCAGGAAGAAATAAAGCGAAGGGTACAGCAGGGAACTTTTTTTCCGGTATATCATGGAAGCGCAAAAGAGAATATCGGAACAAAAAAATTGCTTGATGTAATCACAGATATTTTTTCATCGAAAACAGATAACTGTCAATCGGAACTGTGCGGGTATGTATTTAAAATTGAATATACCGAGCAGAAAAAACGACGTTGCTATTTAAGGCTGTATAGCGGTACGCTTTGTTTACGGGAAACGATTCTTCTGTCAAAAAAGGAAAAAATTAAAATTACAGAGATGTCAATTCCATTTGATGGAGAAATCGTCCCAACAGACACCGCTGATTCCGGGGAGATTGTTATTTTATCTGACAATACATTAAAACTAAATGATGTTCTGGGAGATGAAAAACTATTGCCACGCAAGGCATGGACGGATAATCCCCTGCCGCTTCTTAGGACAACGATAGAGCCAGCCAAAGCAGAGCAAAGGGAAGTGTTGCTGGATGCCCTTACAGAGATTGCCGATACTGATCCGCTTCTGCGCTTTGTGATTGATCCTGTCACTCATGAAATCATTCTTTCCTTTTTGGGGAAAGTACAGTTAGAAGTTGTTTGTTCTTTATTGAATGAAAAATATGGCATTGAGGCAGAGGTAAAAGAGCCTACGGTCATTTATCTGGAAAGACCACGAAAAGAGGCGCATTATACAATTCATATTGAAGTGCCGCCAAATCCCTTTTGGGCATCGATTGGTCTGGCAGTCATTCCCCTTCCTGCTGGGAGCGGAACAGAATATGAAAGCAAGGTGTCACTTGGCTATTTAAACCAAAGTTTTCAAAACGCAGTTATGGAAGGGATTCAGTATGGATTGGAGCAGGGAGTGTATGGATGGGAGGTAACAGATTGCAGAATTTGTTTTGAATATGGTGTTTACTACAGCCCGGTCAGTACTCCGGCAGATTTCCGCTTTCTTGCGCCCATTGTGCTGGAACTGGCATTAAAAAAAGCAGGAACACAGGTTTTAGAACCCTATCTTTCTTTTACCCTGTTTGCACCGCAGGAATATCTTTCACGGGCTTATCATGATGCTGTGAAATACGATGCGGTAATTGAAACAACTTCGTTAAAAAATAATGAGGCAATTTTAACTGGAGAAATACCGGCTCGGCGGATTGGGGAATACAAAAGTGATTTGAATTTCTATACAAATGGAAGAAGCGTTTGCTTGACAGAATTGAAAGGGTATCAGGAAACTTCAGGGGAACCTGTAGTACAACCTCGCCGCCCAAATAGTCGGTTAGATAAGGTTCGCCATATGTTTCAGAAGATAATGTAACGTCTTGCGCAATGCAAGTGTTCATTGCTGGCTATTGCGAAATATCATTGATAAAATCAGTATCAGAGAGGAGGAACTATTTTGAACCAGGAACAGACGGATATTACAACAGGAAAGCAAATACGTCATCTGCGGACACAATCGGGAATGACACAGGAGGAATTAGCCGGGGAACTAAATGTTACCCGGCAGGCGCTATCGAATTGGGAAAGGGATGTCAATGAACCCGATATAAATACGTTGAAAAAAATCTGCTTTCTTTTTGGAGTCCACATGGATGATCTTGCGAAGGAGGTAATAACAAAAATGGAAACTTATGAAAAAAAGGAGAAACGACAATTGAATAAGTACGATATGGCGATTGGACTTTTTTATGGTGTTGGTATATTTTTGGGCATTGGTATTTTCTTTGTCGGCGGTCTAATGACAATGTCAGGTGCAGGGTGGGG
>JBOFDD010000180.1:0-2494 GCA_051646645.1 Bacteroidales bacterium
GCTGTTTCCCTTGTGATTTGAATTTCATAGTCCTGATTTTTAACACTCAAATATAGTGATTTTATATCAATTGAACTAATGAAAATGTATTTATTTACTGATAGTCAGATATTTATATTTATTCAGCAGACCCTAATTAAATTAATTTTAATGGTTAGTCCTACAAAACTATCCCTTATATCAGGACTTTCAAAGCAAAGCAGGAGGAAAAATCCCGGTTTAACCTTCAAACGTTAACTCAATACTACAAGCAAAACAAATATCAGAAAAACAGATATTTACAGTTTAAACTTATCTTATCAGGAAAACTTATGTTCTGATTTATTAAGAGAGAAATAAAATCGAAAAGCTCTTTTAATGATTATATAATTTACAGTTCAACAATCAGACTTCAAGGGACTATCTACTTCTAAGATAAAAGAAAACGACGGAATTGTAAAAAAGCTGATGTATAAAGGAATTCGAGAATCCAATCAGTATAAATCTGCAACAGAACGCACCTTTATCTGACGCAAAAAATCATGTTCATCCAATAAAGATGAAACAAGAACGACTTTAGGTTCGTGTGGCAACAAATCGAAGTAATTATCACCGAAAAAGTTATCAATACCATTCAGACTCATAAAAACCCCACGAGCTAATTTATCCGCCACCAAAGTGACCCGATACCCACCTTCAACCTTCTCTATTGTTTTTTTAATCGAAGTCTGCGGGAAATCGATATTTTTCTGTTTAGTCAGATAGTATATATTATCCGAAATAAGCACCTGCTTTTTGTTATATAGCTTTGTTGAGACAACAACCTCTTTTCGTTTTCTGCCAGCAAGAATCTTCTCCATCGGGACAGTATATAGATTTGATGACGAATTTGCGGGTACATCCACATTTTTCCGTTCCTCAAAAATAAGATTGCCGAACAGATCAATAACCCGAACATCCAGAATCATGGATTGCTTCTTCATTTTATCGGAAACAACATAAACATTTAATTGCTTATCAACAGCAACAGGAGATACGAGTACTTCATTATACGCTTTTTTAGCAAAGTAGTGCTGAGCCTTCCAGCGTCCATAATAATCCCGACTTGACCAGGAAGCTACAGGCCAGCAGTCATTGTGCTGCCAGAAGAGTGTACCCATACAATAAGGCATATCCCGACGATGCGCTTCTATTGCCGTTTTTATTGCATCGCCCTGCAAAATGAGCCCCATATGAAGAAATGACTCAAAGTCCTTTGGCTGGCGATATTCATCCAGCAGATAAGTCATGATACGAGCGTTTGCTTTATCAGCACCCCTTTGGTGAGCCATCATCACCTCTGAAAAGATATTCCAGTCAGATGAGTCCGGTGCATATTTCTTCACCGACTCCAGCTCCGGGAATGCCTGAAATCCGTATTCACTAAAAAAGCGCGCACGCACTTTGTTATACGAAGCAATAGAGTCCATAGCGTGCCATACGCCCCAGTAATGCGCATCTCCATTATCGCCCAAAGAGGCTTTATCAATATCTCCCCCATAAGGAGACGAAGGCCAGTAGAACGTCTCCGGATCATATTGCGAAACGACTTCGGGCAGAACTACAAAATACTGATTATAGAATTGATTAAAGATTGTATCTGCATAACCATTCCCTAATTTAGAATACTGTTTTTTCCATCCCCAGTTATGCCATGCATAATGATTTTCATTTCCTCCGCACCAGATAGCTAAAGAAGAATGATTGCGTAAACGCTTAACATTATAAATTGCTTCCTGTTTTATATTTTCGAGCAATTCTCCCTCTGCAGGGTACAAGCTACACGCAAACATAAAATCCTGCCATACAAGAATTCCTTTCTGATCGCAAAGGTCATAAAACAGATCATTTTCATAGATACCTCCACCCCAAACACGCAGCATGTTCATATTGGCATCTACCGCATCCTGGATGGTTTTTTCATACTGAGCATACGTTACGCGTGGTAAAAAATTTTCCTGAGGTATATAATTGGCACCTTTCATAAAAACCGGAACACCGTTTAGTTTAAAATAAAATGATGTACCCTCCTTATCTTTGTCTCGAACAATTTCAATTGAACGAAGACCGATCCGCTGATGACGGCTGTCTGCAACAGCCCCATTGGCAATTAAACGTGTTTCGAAATTATACAAATGAGGTTTTCCAAGACCGGCACTCCACCATAATTCAGGATTTTTAATTCGTATCTCCTTATTTATTGTATTAAATCCTTTGTTCAAGATTACGTTCAATTGCACTTTATTACCCGCATCTGACAATACAGAGATAGTAGCGTCACACGTGTGCGATGCCTCAATCGTCATCTCCACATCAAGAACCGCCTCTTTGCTGTTCACCTTTTTCTGGCGATAATAAACATCAGCAATGCGCACATCATCCCATGCTTCAACATAAACAGGACGCCAAATACCACTTGTAAGAAGACGGGGACCCCAGTCCCACCCATAGTGGTATCCGGCTTTACGAGCAAAGA
>JBOFDD010000181.1:0-2184 GCA_051646645.1 Bacteroidales bacterium
AAAAACTTTTACTCCATCCGTATTGACCGTTGTCACGTAGGTGTGATAATCAATATTGAGCTTGTCGTAGACATCGCACATGATTCTTTCAACCTTTACGGCAGTCTCTCTGGTTTGACTAAGCATAAAAACAGAAGGACCCGAACCTGAAATCCCTCCTCCAAGAGCTCCGGCTTCACGACAACCTTGCTTAATATCATCAAATCCAGGAATAAGTATACTTCTTACCGGCTCAATAATAACATCTTCAAGCGAACGACCGATCAGAGCATAATCTTCTTTCAGTAATCCGGCAACCAGACCGGCAACATTCCCCCACTGCTTAATTGCAGCCTTCAGATCGACATTATGTCGCAGTATTTTACGTGCATTTTCGGTTTTTACTTCAATCTGGGGGTGAACAATAGTCACATAAAGTTCGGGAGCAGAAAGCGGAATTATATCTAACGGATCTGTCGAACGAATAAGAGAAACACCGCCCAGAATGCACGGTGTAATATTATCAGCATGCTTAACACCACTTGCAACCTGCTCTCCGTACATGGCAAACTCAACCAGCTCAGAATCTGAGAAAGGCTTTCCCAGTAGATAGTTTGCTCCCACAACAGCTCCGGCTGAACTTGCAGCACTTGAACCTATTCCACTGCCGGGTTTGATATTCTTTTTTATTACGACTTCAAAGCCGATTCTATTATCAAGTTGTTTCATAATAGCAAGCAAAGCTGCTCCTGCCACATTTTTCTCCGGATCTGTCGGCAGATTATAATCATCGTTATTTATGATGCGAACTACCGGCTCATTGAGCAGTTGCATCTCCATTTCATCATAAGGTGCGGACAAAGCAAAACCAAGTATATCGAATCCGCAAACCATATTAGCTACAGTAGCGGGAGCATGTATTACTACTCTTTTATTAAAATCTTTCATCTTATAAATTGGTTAATTAATTAACGAACAAAAGTCGGGATGACTTCTTTATGAAATGCGTGCCGCACGAATAATATCAGAGAATAATCCTGAAGCAGTAACGGCAGCCCCTGCTCCGGCTCCCTTAACTACTAATGGATAGTCCGGATAACACTCTGTATAAAACAAAACAGCATTGTCTTTCCCTCCGAGATTATAGAAATCACTTTCTTCCGGTACAGCTTCGAGTCCTACACTTACAGAATCCTCATCCATACGCGCAATAAATTTCAGACGTTTGTTTTCGGAATGAGCCTTCAGATATAGTCCTCTGAAGTAATCTTCATGCTTCTCAAGTTCAGCATAAAACTGTTCTATATCACCCTGCAAACAGGAATCTGGAAGGAAGCCTTCGTTTGTGATTTCATCCATTTCAATCTTTCGTCCTGCCTCTCGTGCCAGAATAAGAATCTTTCGCATGACATCCTTTCCACACAGGTCAACACGGGGATCCGGTTCGGTATAGCCTTCATTCTGTGCCATTCTGACAACTTCTGCGAAACTTTTGGTTCCATCGTAATGATTAAAAACAAAATTCATAGTACCGGATAATACCGATTCAATACGCCGTACACGATCGCCACTTCTGAGCAGGTCATTCAATGTATTTATCACAGGAAGTCCTGCACCGACATTTGTCTCAAACAAAAACTGCGCATTGTGTTTATGCGTAAGACGCTTTAGTTTCTTATACGTATCGTAGTGAGAAGAACAGGCTATCTTGTTGCAGGTAACAACCGAAATACTCTTACGCAAAAAAGAGTCGTAAAGCTCTGCTACAAGCGAACTATCTGTATTATCTATAAATATCGAATTACGTTTATTCAGAGAGATTGTCTTTGCCACGAAGCGCTCATTGCTCATCGGTTCACCGGAGTTCAGTTTATCATTCCAGTCATTCCAGTCTATACCATCTTCTTCGAAATGCATTTTACGACTGTTTGCCACTCCGATTAACCGGATTTGTAGCCGCAAGTGCTCTTCAAGGTAAGCGCTCTGACGTTTTATCTGATCCATCAGTTTACCACCTACATTACCCACACCTGTTACAAACAGGTTGATTTGTTTATAAACCGATTCAAAGAACTCTTCATGAAGCGCATTCAGAGACTTTTTCAAATCCTGCTTAGCTATTACTGCCGAGATATTTCTTTCTGATGACCCCTGCGCTATAGCCCGTATGTTAACTCCGTTCCGTCCAAGCACACCAAACATTCG
>JBOFDD010000182.1:0-6118 GCA_051646645.1 Bacteroidales bacterium
ACTACAATTCGGGTTTCAAGAAGTTGATCAGAAAAGCAGCGCTTATTATCAACACATTAAGCAAATTACACTCACGAATAATCGTAAAAAAGCCCCTGAAAATAGTTGAAAATAATTTTTAGGGGCAAAGTTGGGTTAAACGTTGTATTTGCTTCAGCAGCAGGAGTGACTTTATCGACCTTGCTTGATAGTTAATCTGTTCAACAGCTTTGAGTGTAGGCTCAATAGAAATGGTCTGTCCGACAGCCTGTTCCATCCACGCGTCAGGCGTTAACCGTCCTAACTTGAAAATACGATCAATCTCTGACGCAAACTGAGCTTTTGGCAGATCTTTTACGTGGTTCTCCAGCTGGAAGAAGATCAGGCGTCCGAATGAGTATGCGCTCAGATATAACGGATAAGAGATCATGTGGCTGTAAATACCCAGTATAGGCTGATCTTTTACTCCGAATACAGGTGCATAATATTCATTCCAAACTTGAATAGCTATATCCTGAACTGCTTTCTGAATGTCTGAAACCGATGCTTCGGGATGATCATACATCCATTGCCATGTGCGCATATCAACAAGTGAAACTCCCATGATTTCATAAAGAGACCAGAATGTGTCGAGTGTTCCGAAATCAGTATTTTCCGGATTGTTGATTCCCAGCAAATCTAAGTCCCGCTTCTGGAACATAAACGCTAAAGCTTCGGTAAAAGATGTATTTGGCACACCATTCAGCATATAGTTGTCAACGTCATACAAAGAAATGGTTTGTTCAACGTTATGTCCTAATTCATGAATAGCAATATTATAACCTTTGTAATCCATCCCTTCGGGTGCTATACGGGTGCGAAGATGAGCCTTGTCACCCTTCATTGCAGCCCCTCTTGCATGTCCCGATCCGCGAGCCGGATCTACACTTATTTTTTCTCCGATGTATTCTGCACGGGACTTGTCGTATCCCAGTTGAGTGAGAATAGCCGGGATGTTATTTTCCAGTGCTTGCGCGTTTGGATAAAGAGCACGTGTTTTTGTATTCAGCATATTCTGATCCAGTGAACTTCTTGCTTTGAATCCATCGTACCAAATATCAAATGGTTGAAGTGGTCTTCCCAGGCGGGCAGCAATAATTTCACCAACTTTTTTAGCTTGCGGAGAAGATACAAAGCGGATGAATAGTTCTTCAACCTGAGGTTGTGATATCTCCATCTCACCATCAAATTTCCGTTTGATGTACGTATTCATCGATTCGGGATACAGAGCGTCCTGTTTTTTCTTTTCTGCAAAGATCCGGTGCATTTGTTCGTATCTTTTTCCTCCTTCAGGTTTAGATTCAATGACCTTACCCTCTTTTTTAACTTCGTTAGTGTAAGGATTCCATTGGTATTCTTCGTTGTTTATAACTTCAGAGGGAATGGATTGATCAATAATTCTTTTCATGACCTGATAAACCATCTGTTGTTTAGCCAGACCGTTTTCTTTGTCGGAGTAATTTGCTTTGATTTCGTCACGCAGATTCCAGTGTGTAAGCAAATTCATTCCTTTAGAGAAGGGATGCTCATTTTTATCATTATAGATCTCGCCCATCGGAATGTTATATGTTGATATATACATATCGGCATCAGATGAAACCTGGCTCATTGATATATTAAGCTCTGACGGTATACGTGAGGTGAATACTTCTCCCATGCGCGCATATGCCCATTGCTGACGACTCCAGTTTTTACCCCATGTATTCTTTTCTTCAAGTGAATACTGAGGGAAGTTCAGGGTAGTCAGAAATGCGATTTTATTATCGTACAAATCAGATTCAATATGTGCTGACGGACTGAATGCACCGAACATCAGATCAACGTTTTCTACTTCTGATCCTGTTAAATCAAGAGGTTCGTTCAAACGCATTTGTATAAGACTGTAGTTGCTCCACAAAATCTCGAAATTACGTTGAAGTTTGCTGAATAAACGGTCGTAATTCACAGAGTCAGGGATGAAGTTCGTAAGGCAGAACTCTGTAAACTTCTGCTGGTCGCCCTGTTCGGCGTGCCATAGTTCAGCAGTTTGTTTTACGCCACGCTCAATTCGAAGCGGAGCAGCTGCCGGGAATTTCTCTTTAAGTTGTGAGATGACCTGGTTCTGAACGTCAGGTCCGATTGCGGATTGATCTTTCATCTTTTTCTCTGTTTGAGTACTACAAGCCATAAGCAATAGTGAGAGAAGCAGAAATGTAATCTTTCTCATTCGTTATAGGGTTTTAGTAATTAGTTTTTGTATTTGCCTGATTTGCAAATCTAAAGTAAAATATTGAGAATCAAAATAGTTTCTGTGTACATTTGCAGCATTAAAAACAAAGACATTCTCTTATGATATTAGTAACAGGAGCAACCGGACTTATTGGTGGTCATTTATTGATAAAACTGTATAAGGATAAAAAGAAAGTTCGTGCACTTATTCGTAAAACAAGCAACTTCAGCCAGTTGATGTTAATATCTGATTATTATGGAGTTGACTGGCTGGATGTATATAATCGTGTAGAGTGGGTTTATGGTGATGTGCAGGATGAAAAATCTTTGATCGGGGCTTGTAGCGGTGTTACCGAAATCTATCATTGTGCAGCTGTTGTGTCAATGGATGGAGCTGCTGAAGATGAATTAAGCCGTACGAATGTAAACGGGACTGAACTTATTTGTAAAGTGGCACTTGCTCAGCATGCAGAGGCCTTTTGTATGGTTAGTTCAATTGCAGCAATCGGAACTGCGGGCGCTCCGGATCTGCTTGCTGATGAAGATTGTAAAAAGACGGAAGCAGAGGCAGGATCAGATTATTCTCTTTCGAAATTCAGATCGGAGGAAGTAGTCTGGAAGTACATTGAAAAAGGACTTCCGGCTGTTATTGTAAATCCGGGAGTTGTTCTCGGAGTGGGTTTGCTTAGTAAAGGAAGTATGAAGATCTTTGAAACAGGTATGAAAGGAATCCCGTTTTATACCAAAGGTGGAACAGGCTATGTAGACGTTCGTGATGTTGTGAGTTGTGCATGTATGCTTGTTGCAAAGAGGATAAAAGGTGAGCGTTTTATCCTTGTTTCGGAAAATGCAACTTATGCAAAATTATTTACGCTTATAGCTGACAGGGCAGGAGTGAGAAGACCTTATATTCATGTGGGTAAGCCTCTGCTTGAACTACTTGGCGCATTTAGCTCTCTGATTCAGTTTGTGTCACGAAAGCAGCTTAAGTATACCCGCTCTGTCTTGTTAGCTTCGGGAAATAAGAAGTATTATTCGTCAGAGAAAATTATAAAAGCAACCGGAGTCCGATTTATTCCGCTTGAAGAAACAGTTAATGAAATAATTGGTTTTATTGGAGATACTAAAAAATAGATATTCTTGTCTCATATACTTCAGTGAAACAATGATCTGTCAGTCTGGAATATATTTGAGGGAATTACATGAATAATTGCTCTCTTTTTTTTGTTTAGATAAAAGATTCTTCTACTTTTGATAATTAAATCAAACCGAACTCTGAAATTTTTTTGGAGTTGACCATAATAAAGAATAGGAGGTTATATGCAAACTTTCGATCAACTGCTTACTCAAGGTTTAGAAGAAGCAGTAGAAAAATATAAATTACAGGCACCCGAGGGACTTTTGTCAGACCTTTATATTCAATGGTTACCTGAGGAGGCTTTGCTGAAATTTTATGATGATGATGAAAATTTTCTAAGTGAAATTTCAACAGATATATTAGAGGAGCCAATAAGTGAAGAACTGATTGGGGAAACACTGGATGCTCTTTTGAAAAAAGAAGAGATGTCTGATTTGCTGGACTCATCATTTACGCTTCGTCCATTTTCAATTATGCTGGTAGACGAGGATATGAAGAATATCAGTGAACATTTTTTGTTAGACTCAGACTCGTTGGTTCTTGATCGTGGATTTATGGAGAATCTCGATAAAGAATTAAATGAATTTATGGATAAACTATTTGGAGAAAATCAATAATCTTGCTTTTCCATTTAAAATATTAGAGCAGTCGGTTTCGGTGACGAAGTCGTCTGCTTATTTTTAATCAGAAAATTAATCAATGAAGGGACTTCTCTTACTATTAAAGCGTTTTGTACCACCTTACAAAAAGTATTTAGTGTTGAATATCAGTTTCAACCTGCTATCTACATTGTTGAGTTTGTTTTCGTTCGGTATTATTATTCCAATCTTACAGATTCTCTTTCAGATTGACAAGAAAGCTTATGAGTATATTCCTTTTGGTTCAGGTGAGTCATTTAAGGATACGCTGATAAATAATGCATATTACTATATCACGACAATGATTGATACTCATGGTGAGTCGTTTATGCTTATGGTTTTAGGGGCTTTCCTTATTATTATGACTCTGCTGAAAACAGGTTCGGGCTATCTGGCTTCTCATTTTATGATTCCGATTCGCTCTGGTATTGTTCGCGATATTCGTGTAACACTATTCGATAAGATTCTGGATTTGCCGATCGGCTTTTTTACAAATGAGCGTAAAGGTGATATTATCGCACGTATGACGGGGGATGTCGGTGAAGTAGAGAACTCTATTATGTGTTCGCTTGATATGCTTTTTAAGAATCCGATTATGATTCTGGTTTATTTCGGAACTATGATTGCGTTGAGCTGGCAGCTGACACTTTTTGTTTTTGTGCTTCTTCCGATTAGTGGTTATATAATGGGAAAAGTCGGTAAGAAGTTGAAGAAAAATTCAACAATCGGGCAACAGCAGTTTGGTGATTTGTTGTCTCAGATTGACGAAACATTAGGCGGTTTACGTATCATTAAGGCATTTAATGCAGAACGAAAAATCGAGAATAGATTCAAGAAGAGCAATGATTCTCACCGTAAAACAATTAACCGGATCAGTCGCAGATATGCACTTGCTCATCCGATGAGCGAATTTCTGGGTACAGCTACAATAGCGGTTGTATTATGGTATGGCGGTTCGTTGATTATTAGTAACAGCAGCTCTATTGATGCAGCGTCTTTTATCTACTATCTGATTATTTTCTATAGTATTATTAATCCTGCGAAAGAATTTTCAAAAGCAGCTTATGCTATCCAGCGTGGACTTGCTTCAATGGAGCGTGTTGATAAGATATTATCGGCAGAAAATCCGATTAAAGATCCCGTTAATCCTGAAAAGGTTGATGAGTTTAAAGATGCTATTGAATTTAAGGATGTGTGGTTTAAATACCAGGATGCCTGGATTCTGAAAGGCGTGAATCTTCGTATACCGAAAGGAAAAACTGTTGCTTTGGTAGGACAGTCCGGTTCAGGTAAGTCTACCATGGTGGATATGATTCCGCGATTTTACGATGTACAGAAAGGAACAATTACGATCGATGGTCATGATATCCGGAATTTGTCAGTTCATAATCTCCGGTCTCTTATGGGGAATGTGAATCAGGAGGCGATTTTGTTTAATGATACGTTCTATAATAATATTTCATTTGGTGTATCTGCTGCTACTGATGATCAGGTGGAGGCTGCTGCAAAAATTGCAAATGCACATGATTTTATTATGGCTACAGAAGAGCAGTATGAAACAAGTATCGGTGATCGCGGTTGCAGATTGTCCGGCGGACAGAGACAGCGCCTGAGCATTGCTCGCGCAGTTCTTAAGAACCCTCCGGTAATGATTCTTGATGAAGCGACTTCCGCTTTAGATACTGAATCGGAAAGACTGGTTCAGGATGCTTTGGAAAACCTGATGCGAAACAGGACTTCGATTGTTATCGCTCACCGTCTTTCAACAATTAAAAATGCAGATATAATCTGTGTTATGCACGAAGGTGAGATTGTAGAGAGAGGAAGTCACGAAGAACTTCTTGCTTTAGAAGGATACTATAAAAAACTTTGCGATATGCAGAGTTTCTAAGAGTTTGTTTTGAATTTCCCACATAAAAAAATCAAAATAGCTTCTAAATAAAAAAAGAGCTGGTATGATTAGACTCATACCGGCTCCTTTGTATGTCGGGCATGGTATTAAGCTAGCAGGATGTAAGTTCCTGTATGTGCCGAGTTGATAGGAAACATTAGCGAATGACAAGGGTGTTGTGGGTGACCGCAAATCTGAAAGAAGTCATCAGCAAATCTGAAGTTC
>JBOFDD010000183.1:0-2923 GCA_051646645.1 Bacteroidales bacterium
ACTACAATTCGGGTTTCAAGAAGTTGATCAGAAAAGCAGCGCTTATTATCAACACATTAAGCAAATTACACTCACGAATAATCGTAAAAAAGCCCCTGAAAATAATTGAAAATAATTTTTAGGGGCAAAGTTGGGTTAACACATCATCTATTCTTTCAAACGGAAAGAAGTACTTGTCAATGACCTTTTCGGGGAACAAAAGCTTGTCATATCTTAAATACTCGACCTTTCTTGCTGCAACTTTAGGATACGGGATCTATTACGTATGCCGCCTTAGCCTGAATGTAGCAAAGAAATATCTGGTTACTGAAGGGATATTCTCTGAAACAGAATTAGGGATTATCGGATCTGTATTATTTTTCACCTATGCAATCGGAAAGTTTACTAACGGATTCCTGGCTGACAGAAACAATGTAAAGAAATTTATGTCTGTGGGATTGCTTGTGAGTGCTATTGTTAATCTGCTATTAGGATTCACGAATTCATTCTATCTCTTTGCCTTTTTATGGGGTGTAAGCGGATGGTTCCAATCCATGGGTGCGGCATCAAGTGTTGTTGCGCTATCGCGGTGGTTTGATGATAAAGAACGGGGTACATTCTATGGCTTCTGGTCATCAAGTCATAATATCGGTGAAGCTCTTACTTTTATCATGGTTGCAACACTCGTAAGCACTCTTGGATGGAGATATGGATTTTTCGGTGCCGGTATGATCGGGTTACTTGGTGTTCTGATCATCTATAACTTTATGTTTAACTCTCCTCAGGAATATGGATTTGATGAGATAAAATCGACTGTTAAACAAGAGAAAAAGGAAAAGACAGCAAGCTACGATACTGCTCAGAAACAAGTATTGCTAATGCCGGCAATCTGGCTTCTGGTATTAGCAAGTGTATTCATGTACATAAGCCGGTATGCTGTCAACAGCTGGGGAATATTTTATCTGGAAACACAAAAAGGATACTCCGTACTGGATGCAAGCTTTATTATATCAATAAGTTCTGTTGCCGGAATCATAGGAACGGTATTATCAGGCGTTATGTCTGATAAACTTTTCAGAGGAAACAGATATATTCCGGCTGTATTGTTTGGAATATTGAATACTGCTGCATTATGTATATTCTTATTAGTGCCCGGTGTTCATTATTGGCTGGATGTTGTCGCTATGGTTATGTTTGGTACGGCTATTGGTGTGCTACTTTGCTTTCTTGGCGGATTGATGGCTGTGGATATAGCGCCACGCGAAGCTTCAGGTGCTGCTCTTGGTGTTGTTGGTATCGCAAGTTATATCGGAGCCGGACTTCAGGATATTGTAAGTGGTATGCTGATTGAAGGAAAAAAGGAAGTTATCAACAATATTGAAGTCTATGATTTTCACTACATAAACTGGTTCTGGATTGGCTCTGCATTAATTTCAACCCTTCTTGTAACCGGCGTTGCCGGTATTCAAATGTATAAGAAAAGGTAAAGGCCTGTTACTTCCAGAATACAAAAAAAAGGTTCTCAGAGCAAACATGCTGCTGAGAACCTTTTTTTGTTATATTCTCTGGCTCTAATAATCATAACACAAAGCTCTGCGTTTCTTCACCAGTTCTGGCACATACTTGTTCTTTGTTGTATTATTCCCTAAACCCAATCGTTCGTAAACACTTCCTCCAATTCCGGGAACAACTTCACTTCTTTCATTTGTCTCTGTATCCATAACAAAGTAGACAAATTCAAATTTATCACTTACCTCTTTCGGAAACTCATTCTTCAAATGAACATCTGCATCCTTAAAGAATACAGGAGAGACAATAATTATTCTTTCAGGAGTAATATCGGAAATCAATCTGAGTAATTGAGTTTTAACTACGCAGGATGTGAAGATTATTGATTTTACAATAATCAATGTTTTGCATTGACTCAAATCTTCTATGTAAGATCTTACAATAGGAGCTAATGTATACTCTCCTATCATTTGTCGTTCATTCCAGAAAATGGCAACAGAAGGATGTTTATCCTCAAATTGAGATAAAAGTCCGGATGCAAGCCAATCAGAATCTTCAGAAGAGCAGGCCAAAGCAAAGCCTCTCTAGATTCGGGAGATTCTTATCGATCTGACGACCTAATATTTGCCCAAGCTGATAAAAAGAATCTCTATACTCATTAACTGAAGTATCAGTAGAAGCCAATTGATCCAAGAGGATCAAAGCTTCCTTTGTGCAATATTTTGATTCTGTTCTCATAATTCAGTTATTATATTTTCGAACGCCTCGAAATTTCTGAGTTTGCCTTTACGAAGAATTAATTCTTCAAATTCATAAAATTGATCAGAGAGTAGTTCTCCCTTATCCCATTTATAACACCATAGAAATGCAGAATGTTGGATCGAAAAAGTAAAACCATCAATCTCTGACAATATCTCTCTCGTTTCGTCTTTCATTTCTATTTTCTTACCAAATATATAGTTTATTTTTGAACTGGAGGATTTATTTACAGAATCAACTACATATTGCAGAGTATGGTCTTTATCAAATGATATAGAGCTGCATATTCCACAAAAAGAAACCGCAAGATATAATAGCTGATCATTTTTCGGATTTGTATACGCCGAAATACATTTTAAACGCGAGAAAAAAAGCTTTTCATCGATATATCTCTCCAATTCTTCAAAATAAGGAAAGAATACCACATTCACAAATGCTTCCAAACCAAATGGAAGAAGCAGCATATCTTCATAAACAGTCTCACTGGATAAAACTAAACTTAAACTACATGGATAAGACTCTTCTTTTTGACGAATAGTAAGCCATCGGTAAACCCCGTCTTGCTAAGTATTATATATAAGAAGGACAAACCATTAGAATCTCAGAAAATTCTAATAGTTTGTCCTTGTTTTATATGAGATTTCGCTATAGCTCTCAAAGTATTTCATTTTTCTTC
>JBOFDD010000184.1:0-6635 GCA_051646645.1 Bacteroidales bacterium
GGATGTTACCCAGATAGAATCGTTTGAAGAATGAGGTCAAACAACCTGTAATATTACTTTTATCTGATAATCTTGCTCCTAACTCGGAAATTTGTTCTATTTTTGCTTTCATAACAGGAGGGTTTATTTATTTGATAATCAATCGGTTAGATACCATTAAATTAATCAAATAAATTGAATTCGCCTTGTTTTTTAGGCATTTA
This sequence comes from Bacteroidales bacterium, assembly GCA_051646645.1. Classification (GTDB taxonomy): domain Bacteria; phylum Bacteroidota; class Bacteroidia; order Bacteroidales; family UBA7332; genus UBA7332. Next base: position 204 of record JBOFDD010000184.1, read on the forward strand.
TATCATGTGAGAAACTTTAGTGATATAATTATTTATCACCTTTGGTTTTTTTGTTGAATACATGAACAATTTTATTTCTTCAGTATCTTCATTGTTTTTAATCCTTTATCCGTTTTAATAATAAGCAAATATATACCAGACTTCAGATCTGATACATTAAAGCGATCAGTATAAGTCCCCGGCTCTAAGAGATCTTTTGATACAGACTTACATATACGTCCGTCCATTGAACAAATAAGGAACGAAATCAACGAACGTTTTGTCAAGTCATATTTTAGGGTTATTTCGTCAGCAACAGGATTAGGGAAAAGAATTATACCTTCAACCTCTGAAGATTGAGGTACAGAAACCTCTAAATTACTGTCGCCATACTTAGCTTTAGCACTCTGAAGATAAATAGAATAGCTTGCAGCATTCATAGCTCTGTCATCGAGCATAAAATTTAGCTTATTGAAATTCAGAGGAAATTCATCCGATGCCAGCTTCTCTCCATTCTTGTTAAGAAGAGGTATTCTTAAGGTTGATAATTTATTATTTAGCGGTACAGGCAGTGCATAACTCCATCCACGTGACTCTTTCTCATTACTCAGATAGACCATTAGGCTTTTAGCTGTAATATTTCCGATATCCAGTGTGAGTAACAGCGAGTCCGGCTGACCCTGGAATAAAATACTCTTTTCAACCGATACACTGGAAGCTCTGCCTTTTGCAAAATCAAATATCAGATTAGCTCCTGACATCTCCTGGGGTAAACCTTCAGAGGACAAGCGCATATTCTTAATATTTGAAGTTGAAGATAAAGTGAATGATTCATGATTGGTAAAATCTTCTATCAGATGAATACCCTCTAACATCTCAACTCTCACTTCTATCTCATCTGTCAGGTCTTCGAGTTGTGCCGTCAGTTTTGTTTTTCCATTTTTCAATCCGGTAAGGATTCCATTTTCCACTTTACAAACTGAAGGATCTTCTATTCGCCATTGTAAAGCCTGACCATCAAGTTCAAACAGCTTCTTTCCTAGTATACCTGTAACAGGTAAATTAACCGGATCTTTACCTACTATGGCGTTTCTGGTTTGGATTCGGAAGCTATCGGGCATAAACACCCGAACCTGGAATGATTTTTGTATACTGCCAAATATTGCTTTTATACAATCGGTTGAATTTCCACGTAAAGCAACATAGCTTTTTCCTTGCATTACACCTGTAGTCTTATCTGAGTTTATGAGCGTTACATTTTCGAGATTCTCAGTCAAAAGATCTCCATACTGATTAAAACCGATTACAGGCAACAGACTTTTAGCACCGGCGATCGTATTTAAGCATGGTTGATTAAATGAAATATCAGTAATCACATTATCCTCAGGAGCAAGTGATATTGCATGAAAACTATCCATGACTAATCTCTCGGAGCCATCAGAGGGAACATTTACCGTCTTGTCATTTACAACCATAGTTGTAGAACCTCCGCTATCAAAATTAACAACATCCCATGCTCCATCAGCAACAAGGTAACCTGCAATATCCAGACACGTTGTTCCTATGCTGTGCGAGCTTCTCCCGTCAACCGCAAAAAGATAAAGAGTCTTCCCATCTTTTGAAACGCCTGCCATAGTATGTGGTGAGACCTCTTTTTCGCGACCATTCTCAAAATCATTATATTCACCTTCGTGAAACACGCCATCCTTTACAATACTCGGATATCCGTGTAAAACCTGAAGTATATCTGTACCCGGACTTCCAAACTTGCCTTGAATCAGTTTCTGATCAATATAAACTATATCACCTTTATTTACTTTTTGTCTGGCAATATCAGCTTTGCCATACTGAAAGAAAAGTACGTAATCGGTAGCAGATGTCTGCAAAGGCAAATCGCTTATTTCTTTTACAACGCAGGGAGTAGGCTGACCATTAATCAGCAATTCAGACTGAGGTATCACCTGTACATAGAAACCTGCTTTTGAAAGGGTTAAGCTATTATATTTATTAAACAGGATACATTCTTGTTCGCCCGGACCTGAATAACCCGAATTAAAATAATCGATCCTCGTCTTCGATTTGTCAGCAAAGATAACTTCCGACTCCTGACGTGGTTCGATCACATATGCCTTCTTCGATTTGTCAATAACAAGTGCTGAACGTCCCCATCCTCCCCCATACATAAGGTCGCCATTACGAGCATTCAGGCCGATGCAAATATGAAGAGTTGAAAAGTCATAAAAGTCGTGATTTATTCCCGCATATACCTTGTGTCCCGGACTACTATTACTTCTTGTCTGCGAAAGTGTCGTTTCTCGGGGTTTATCCGGAACTCTGTTGTTAGACTGATACTGTTCCATCTTATTATATGGATTTGTCAGATCAACCTTGGTTACATAAACGTGCAGGGGCTTATCCGGAAAATGTATATGCGTATAAATACTTCCCGGTCCCACTTGATAATGGGCCAGCGTGTCAGGTGCTCCCCATTTAGGTGCTGGAGGGACAACCGGGAAAGCGGTCAGTGAAAAACTTCCTAAAAGAGTCAGCAGTAATTGTTTTTTCATTGCTTTTATTATGAGAATTGAAGTTTGTCAAAAAAAGGAGAACAAGAACAAAACATGTAAATACATCTATTCTCATTCTCCTTTTTGAAGCTGTTTTGATTTATCTTATTATAACAGGTAAAGCTATACGTTCACCTTTAACTGTAATATTCAAAATATAAGTACCTGCAGGCAGATCATTTACTGCGACCTGCTTTTCTGATGTTTCCTTTACACATTGGCCATTCATCGAATAGATGCGCACTGTTATGTTTTCATCATCTAATCCATTGATTGTCAAAACATCCGAAACGGGATTCGGATATACAGAAACAATACCCTTCCATACATCCGGAACGGAAGTAATAGCTTGCTCTGTTACGTGCAAATTATCGAAATACAGTTCGCTGAACTGTGCTACCGGACTATTGCTCTTCTTTATTTGCAATGACTTTAGAGTATATGTGCTTCCCGGTGCAAGTTCAGTTAAAGGTACTTCCACATATTTCCAGCCTGAGAAGTCCAAATCGGCAAGTTTCACCTGTCTGATATCAGCACCTGAACCAAATTCGCCATATAGTTCATTGCCTCTGCCATCTCCATAAATATGCATACCTAAATAATTAGTAGCAGTAAGAGATCCACAAGGCTGATTGAGATCAAAATGAGCCGAAGCATTCTCCTGATCGAGATTTACTTTCAGCTGATAGGCATAAGATCCGAAAAGTTTTTTAGCGGACGTTCTGGCTACTATAGGGGCTGAAGTTCCCACAGACTTCGATTCGTTAAAAGCAATCAGATTGTCGGCTTCAAAATCCTGAATCAGCTGACCGTAGTTCAGATTATCGGCAATTGTTCTGAAAGCAAAGCGTTCTTTCTTACCGTAAGGAATATTCACATCATCAACTATAGCACTATCCATTTCGATATAATACTCCGTATCGGGCAATAATGCTTTTGAAAGTTTGAACGAGAATGATCCGAAAGGTTGTTCAATCTTATTCGTATAATATTCACTACGAACATTTTTCACTTGCTCAACACCCTGTGCATCAAACACGCGAATCTGATCTTTCAGGTTACCGGATAATGTTTTATCAAAAATATACATAAAATAGGGTGATGTTGAGACATCTTTATCACCCGCATACGGATAGCCGTTGATCAGAGCAAGTTTATTCCGGTCTTTCGTCATGAATTTAAACTCAAAATCCTTGTCCATGGTCATATTATCAGGATGTCTGGCTGATTTATTCAACCGCACAGTATAAAGTGTGCTGGTATCAAATACGCCATCTACAATAAAGCGCATACGATGCGAATTATTTTCAAACACAATATTCCCTTTAACCGCAGGTGTAATAGAAAATGCGTCTTTTACAGACTGCTGATCCATATCCCAATTAAAATCCAGCACAATATTGGAGCTACAATCCACTTTATCGGACGAAGGTACATCTGGCGAAAATGAAACAATCTGAGGCTGAGTATTACGTATCATCATCAGATCGACTTTTGAATAAGTGACTTTATGCGCTTCTACTGTCAGACTCGTTTCTGTTGGGTGGTAGCCCTCTTTCTCAATTTTAAGCTGATAAGTTCCCGGCTTGAGATCATCAAACATAAAGAAGCCATTAGACAATGTGTCCGTTTCATAAACCTTATTATCAGGCAATAGAGTGATTTTTGCACGATCAATCGGAAGCTTTTTATCGCGGCTATTTGGTATAATATTGTATTTAACGACTAACTCCTGATTGGTATCTCTTACATCTCCGGCAATAGCACCATTTTGAATAGTTCCTTTTTTAAAGTGCTCCGTCACTGTTTTAAAATAATGCCATGCTTCGAGCTTTTTATATTCAGGACTCATCAGACGATAAGTTTCCGGGATATAGTCGTGGAAAGATCCTTCACACAACATACCTTTAACCATCAGGCTTTTTAAAACGCCCAGGTGATAACCGTAAAAGGAAAGATCGCCCCTTACGTTCCGGTTATGATAGGTCCAGGTCGTTACCTGATTGGAATAGATATTGTCCCAAAGAATTGTGGACAAATCTTTAGCGTCCTGATAACGTGGTGCATTATCTTCTCCCGGAAAAAGCATTAACGTATAATTCGTAAGACTGTTATGTGCATTACTATGAAGCGAGAAGAAAAAATCGGCATTGCTGGCATTTGCCATTTCTGAAATCTGAGATAACGGCAGATCATCCTCTTCCCTGTTTAGTGTTCTTGACATCAACACTTCAGCACCGGACTTCTGTAGCATGGAGCGTAAGTAAAATGCTTTATCCAGATTTGATTTTGATTCCCAAAAACCTAATGTATCGCCTTGCAGGAAAGGAGCAATCACTACATTCCGGTCATTGGCTCCGTTATATCCCCCATGTCCGGGATTCAAAAATATTTTTAGTCCGCTTAAATCCTGAGCTGAAACCGTCAATGACAAGCAAGACAATAAAATCAAAGTACTCTTTTTCATTGCATTCATTATTAACGGTTAATAGTAAGATCTAAAACAAACACCTTTCCGTCAGCAGTAGCATAAGCCACTTTACCAGCCTGTCCGGCAGCTGAAGGATACATGGCTATCTCGGTAGTGTCGGAAATCCGGATTACCTCTTTTCCGTCTGAACTAACCATACGAATATCTGATGCTGTTATCGTATGTCCGTCATCTTTAGTCAGCATGCCGACAATCCAGTTTTCGTTATACCATTCAGGAGCTTCAACTCTGCCTAAATCTGATACGATTTTACCATTAAGATCCATAATATACGTATTCAGTCCTGCAGCGGTAAACAGTATTTTATCACCCTTGGGTGAAAGAGAAACCCATAAATAGCCATTGCGGGCTTCTTTAACCGGATTAAGTTCCTTCTGTTCATTACCGTTTATCAGTATAATTTTCCCATCCTTAGTGATAACACTTCTTTGCGAAACAGTAAAGTTACGTATCGCTTTCATAGGTTTACTATCTGATGTTAACTGAACCTTACCATCAAAAGAAGACAATTGTCTGGACTCCCGTGAGTAAGGCAGAATTTCTGATGTAACTCTGTTCTGAATATCAAAAGCCTTGATCGCATTAAATTTGCGTCCATTCTCGAATTGGTTTGACTGAAACAGAACCTGCCCGTTATTGATTATCGGGTTGTAGCCAGCTCCCTGATCTTCTGTTACAATAAAATGGGAATTTGACTTCAGATCATAATAATTCAGGCCTTTGTAGTTCGATGAAGAAATCAGCAACGCATCTCCCTGTTGGCTTAATACCGGATAAGCTCCGCTTAACTTCAGCTCGCTTTTATTGGTCACCTTCACGCTTTGAGCCTGAAGCAGGGTCGCTCCTAAAAGTACAGCATTTAAACTAAAAATTATAACAATGAAAAAGTACACAGTTCTTCTTTTATTATTTATGCTTCAGTTTCCAATACTGATGGCAGACAACAACCGCTTCATCTCCTTCTCTCAACTTCCGGACACAATCCAGAAGTTTGTACTAAAATGCTATGGGGATCAGCCAATACAAAAAATCAAACAATCGTCAACCCGATATAAAGTGTATTTCAAAAACTATGACGAGATAACTTTCAGTACAATCACGAACAAGTGGATGGACGCTGAATCTCTTAATGCTCTACCTGTACCTTTATTAGGCACACTTCCAAAAAAAATACTTGAATACCTGATTGAATATTACGATGGCGTTTCTGTTGTAGAACTTGAACGAATGGATAACAACTGGATAGGGCTTGAATTAACAACGGGAGAAGATATCCTCTTTAACTCCGATGGTCTTTTCATTCAAACAAATCATGGCCCGGGACTTAATGATCCAAACAGAAATCCAAAATATCCTTAATCTCAATATTCTGGCAGATGGAAATACGATACCACT
>JBOFDD010000185.1:0-5435 GCA_051646645.1 Bacteroidales bacterium
GGTCCATGGTAGGTGATATCGCCTCCGCGGTTTACGCGTATGCACTCTACTTTTTCCTGTGACCGGTTGACCCGGTCTTCGAGGAAGTTCTCTTCGTGTCCGTTTTTACCCAATGTGAATACGTGAGGATGTTCGACAAAGAGCAGGTAGTTATGAAAGGGCTCTCCGTTGTCTCTTTTCGTAATGATCTCATTCATGAGTTTCTCCTGCTTCTCCCATACCTCTCTGTAGGAAGCCAGGCCAAGATCAATAAATTTTGTCTTTCTCATAGCTATTGGATTGTATTTTTACGCACATGACGCTCTGCATGATAGCTCGAACGCACTAAAGGTGCGCTTTCGATGTGTGTGAATCCTTTCTCTTTGCCTATCTGAGCATAGCGGGCAAACTGATCGGGATGAATGTATTCCTGTACCTCTATGTTTTTCTCTGAAGGTTGAAGGTACTGTCCGATAGTCATTACCTCGCAACCAACGGCTCTCAGATCGTCCATGGTTTGAAGAATCTCATCGTAGGTTTCGCCTAACCCTAACATGATGCCTGATTTGGATACGATTCCCGATTCGGCAATGCGTTTAATCACGCTTAGCGATGCGTCATAGGTAGCCTTGCACCTTACGCTATCGGATAAGCGGCGAACCGTCTCGAGATTGTGGGAAATTACGTCGGGCTTTTCTTCAATTATCCGGTCTACAAGAGTGAGATTACCCTGAAAATCGGGAATAAGCACTTCCATGGTTGTTTCGGGACAGGTGGACTTTACGGCATGAATAACCTTTGCCCAGTGTGATGCTCCGTAGTCGGGCAGATCATCGCGGTCGACTGAAGTGATAACTGCATGTTTCAGCTGTAAATGTTTAATGGATTCGGCCACATGCTGCGGCTCGTCGGGATCCAGCGGAAGAGGCTTGCCGGTAATTACATTGCAGAACTTGCAGGAGCGCGTGCAAATATTGCCGCCAATCATGAAAGTGGCTGTACCGCATCCCCAGCATTCTGCCTGGTTGGGACAGCGCCCGCTTGTGCAGATGGTGTTCAGATGATTATTGTGAATGATACTTCTGACTTGAAAAGTTGTTTGTCCTTTTGGTATTTTTATTTTAAGCCACTCAGGCTTTCTTCTGCTTTCTATAGCCATAATGTGTGAGTTTTTCAGGTTTGTTACTGGAAAAATAAAGGGTATCTCTATAAGCAGAGATACCCTTTGATATGATTGTTTCAAAAATTACATTAAGAAACCAAGCAAGATACCGGCAGCTACTGCTGAACCGATAACCCCTGCTACGTTAGGACCCATCGCGTGCATCAACAAGTAGTTTGTTGGATCGTACTCCAAACCTACGTGGTGAGAGATACGAGCTGAATCGGGTACTGCTGATACTCCTGAGTTACCAATAAGCGGATTGATTTTGTTGCCTTCTTTCAGGAATAAGTTGAAGAATTTCACAAATAATACTCCGGCAGATGTAGCAATAACGAAAGAAAGAGCACCTAAAGCAAAGATTTTGATTGAATCCCATGTAAGGAACTGAGTAGCCTGAGTAGAAGCTCCTACAGTTACACCCAACAACATGGTGATCACATCGATAAGCGGACCACGAGCTGTTTCAGCCAGACGACGTGTTACTCCACTTTCTTTTACAAGGTTACCGAAGAACAACATACCTAACAAAGGAAGACCTGAAGGTACAAGGAATGTTGTAAGCAACAGACCTGCAATCGGGAAGATCACTTTCTCAGTCTGAGAAACCGCACGTGGAGGTTTCATTCTGATTACACGTTCTTTCTTTGTTGTCAGCAATTTCATGATGGGTGGCTGGATCACAGGAACCAGCGCCATATATGAATATGCCGAGATGGCAATTGCTCCCATCAGGTTAGGGGCGAGCTTGGAAGAAAGGAAGATCGCTGTAGGACCATCCGCACCACCAATAATACCGATTGCACCTGCCTGATTAGGTTCGAATCCCATTGCCAATGCAATAATGTAAGCACCGAAAATACCGAATTGAGCTGCGGCACCTACAAGCATTAATTTAGGATTTGAAATCAGTGCCGAGAAGTCAGTCATAGCACCAATGCCCAGGAAAATCAAAGGTGGGTACCACCCTTGCTGAACACCCTGATAAAGGATATTCAATACCGAACCTTCTTCGTAAATACCTACCTGAAGACCTGCATCTTTAAAAGGAATATTACCAATTAACATACCAAATCCGATAGGAATCAGAAGCATAGGCTCCCACTCTTTTGTTATTGCGAGGGTGATGAAAATCAACCCTACAATAATCATTACACCATTGCCAATCTCAAAGTTGGCAAATCCTGTATAGGTAAGAAACTCAGTTAAGTTCTCCCCCAGGAATGAAAAGAAATTTCCGCCCATAGGATTAACCGATAATTATGATATCTCCCCCCTCAAGGACAGAATCGCCTTTATTAACTTTTACTTCTTTCACTTGTCCCGCTTTGTCGGCATTGATGTTGTTTTCCATTTTCATTGCTTCCAAAACTGCAATTTTCTGACCTACTTTTACTGTGTCACCCACTTTAACGCTGATGTCAAGGATAACTCCCGGAAGTGGTGATTTAACAGCTCCCGGTGTAGATGAAGCAGCTTGTCTTTTGACAACCGGTTCACCGGCAGGTGTAGTCGGAGCAGCAGCCGGACGAGAAATTGGCTTAAGTTTCTTAACCGTTTTCTCCATTTCTACTGTGTAGGGTGTACCATTTACTTCAACCTGAGCAATGTTGTCCTCTACATTATCGATAGAAACTTTATATTCATTACCATTAATGATAAATTTAAACTCTTTCATCTGTACTTTATTTTTTAAGGTTTCAGATGGAAACTCCCCCATTTTCAGCTCTTTGCTTCCAATCGTCAGGAAGTTTACACTTTCTTAATTGATTGGATTGTTAGCTTTTTTTTGGTAGTTCTTTTAATCCGTAGATTTTAGAACTCCATGGTGAGTAGTTACGAGTTACTCTGTTGATTGTCAATACTGTGCTTTCCAGGTCATGCGCTTCGTTGTTGAACTCATTAAGCGCCATTGCAATAGCTGCAAATACCTCTCCGGATTCTGCTCCAAGATCTTCTTTAGCAGCTGAACTCTGAGTTCCACCCTGAGCTTTCTGAGCATTACGCTTACTGATTCCCATTGCAGTCTTACCAATTTGTTTAAATACAAGGTAAAGAACAATCAATGCACAAAAAACAACTAACATTGCAGTAATTGCCATTCCGACACCTGTAGGGTCGTTAGCTTTAAATTTCATTACCGCTTCCTGACCTGTAAGGATCACATTATTTGTACTTGGAGTCACTTTATCTGCGATAGCCCACTCACCTTTACCATCAAGGGTACGAGCAAATGTCTGATCTGCCATTAAAGCAGGAATCGTAATACTATCAATCAGTGTTTTCCCGTTTGAATCAAATAATGCAATAAAGTTGCTGCCAACTGTATCCAATGCAAAATTCAGGTGGAATGTTCCGTGTTGCGGATTGTTATCAGCCCAGAAAATAGTGTGCTGACGAGCTTTGATCTTAGTCCAGATGTCCCCTTTCGGAATCGGGTACATGGTTGGATTGTTCATATCCGTTGTAAGGAAACAACCACCAATATCTACTGTAGCAGGTGAATTGTTATAAATCTCGATCCAGGAGCTTTGCTTACCATAATCATCTTGATAATTATCTACATTGTGAGGCATTACTTCGTTTATGCGAAGATAGATGGCTTGTTGTGCAGATAAACTACAAGAGAAAAGCAGCGAAAGTGCGGCCATTTTCAAGCCTTTACTAAATCTGTTTCTCATTGTTTAATAGATTAAAGTGGTAAGTTATCGTGTTTCTTAGCCGGATTTACTAATTTCTTAGTTTGAAGTTGCTGTAAAGCACGAATAATACGGAAACGTGTATTGCGAGGTTCGATAACATCGTCAATATAGCCATATTTAGCTGCATTGAACGGATTAGCAAATGCTTCTCTGTATTCTTCCTCTTTAATAGCCTGCATTTCTGCCGGATTCTCTGCTCCGCTAACTTCTTTAGCAAAAATAATCTCTACAGCTCCTGAAGGACCCATTACCGCGATTTCGGCTGTTGGCCATGCGTAGTTCACATCACCACGAAGGTGTTTAGAACTCATCACACAGTAAGCACCACCGTAAGATTTACGTAATGTAACGGTTACTTTAGGCACTGTTGCCTCGCCATAAGCATAAAGAAGTTTTGCTCCGTGAAGGATAACTCCGCCGTACTCTTGTGCTGTACCAGGTAAGAATCCCGGAACATCAACCAACGTAACAAGAGGAATATTAAATGCATCGCAGAAACGAACGAAACGAGCAGCTTTACGTGAAGCATTGATATCAAGAACACCCGCCATCACTTTAGGCTGGTTGGCAACAACACCAACTGATTGTCCGTTGAAACGGGCAAAACCTACAATAATATTCTGAGCATAATCTTTGTGTACTTCAAGGAACTCGCCGTTATCGATAATAGCCCCGATTACTTCATACATATCGTATGGCTTGTTCGGACTATCCGGAATAATGTCATTCAATCCGTCTTCCAAACGATCGATAGGGTCATTTGTTTCGTAGATAGGAGCTTCTTCAAGGTTGTTTTGTGGAAGGAATCCAATTAGTTTACGGATTAGTTTAAGACCTTCTTCTTCTGTGTCTACAGCGAAATGTGCTACACCGGATTTAGTTGCGTGAACGCTTGCGCCACCTAACTGCTCCTGAGTTACATCTTCGCCTGTTACTGTTTTCACTACTTTTGGCCCGGTAAGGAACATGTAACTTGTACCTTTAGTCATGATATTAAAGTCAGTCAAAGCCGGTGAATAAACAGCTCCTCCTGCACATGGACCAAAGATACCGGAGATTTGAGGCACAACACCTGAAGCAAGAATATTACGCTGGAAAATTTCAGCATAACCTGCTAGTGCATTTACCCCCTCCTGGATACGCGCTCCACCTGAGTCATTAATACCGATAACCGGTGCACCCATCTTCATTGCCTGATCCATTACTTTACAGATCTTCATAGCTAATGCTTCAGATAGTGACCCTCCGAATACGGTGAAATCCTGAGCGTAAATATATACGAGACGACCGTCGATTGTACCGTAACCGGTTACAATACCATCGCCAAGATAGCTTTCTTTTTCAATACCAAAGTTTACACAACGGTGAGTAACAAACATGTCAAACTCTTCGAAGCTTCCTTCGTCCAGCAACATTGCGATACGTTCGCGTGCTGTATACTTACCTTTTTTGTGCTGGGATTCGATTCTCTTTTCTCCCCCACCCAAACGAGCTTTTTCTCTTAGCTGAATAAGCTCTTTTACTTTCTCAAGTTGATGACTCATTACGATTAGATTTAATTGAGGTTTGTGTTCTTATTTGTTAGGTTCTTC
>JBOFDD010000186.1:0-3854 GCA_051646645.1 Bacteroidales bacterium
AAAAGTCGATGTGTGTTAGTAATCAGTCTTTTAAGTATGGAAACATACTGTGGAAACATATAAAGACTATGGAAATACAAAATATACCAAATAACAGGTGTCGTATGTTTATAGTTGCTATCAAAACATCTTCAACCCAAAAAACTGATTTTCTACCTACATGCCTACACTGTTTTTGTTATCTATTGGTATAGAGCTGTTTAATGATGTAGGTAAAGGTGTAGGTAAAGGTGTAGGTAGATTTCTATTCTTCACTCACTTAACCCAGGTAACGAGTTGATCAATTGATTCGCGGGTTTTTTCGGGTTGTTCCATATCCCGGTATCCGAAAGCTGCCATGACGGAAATATCGAAATGTTCCATATCAATATGGATTTCATCTTTCAATAGTTTGCGCATGGCTTCCGGATCGAAGCCCTCCATAGGACAAGAGTCTATACCTAACAGAGCGGCAGTAGTAAGCATGTTGGCCAACAGGATATAAGCTTGTTTGGATGCCCAGTCAAACATATTGCGTTCGTCCTCCATCAGTTTAAAATTTTCTTTTTCGAATAGATAGAAAAATTTCATCATATAGTTGATGTCCCGGTCGTCCATTTTCTTAACCTCTTTCAGAAATGAATTCAGATAATCGCTTCCTGCTGTCATATCTATTGATTTTCTTGTCAGAAAAAGGACTAAGTGGCTGCAAGTGGTTATCTGATTTTGATTAAGGGCAGCAGGTTTGAAACGTTCTTTCATTTCATCATTCTGAATAACAACCAAATGGGTGGGCTCAAATCCGAACGAACTTGGCGAAAGCCTTGCTGCTTCGAGTATTGTGTTAAAGTCACTTTCCGGAATAGACATGCCAGATTTGAATTTTTTGCATGCAAAACGAAATTTATATGCACTCAGAATATCATTTGTATTCATAATAGTATTAATTAATAATTTATACGTATAACGAATTGTAAATGTAAAATTGAGGCGAAGTAATGTTAATTATATTATGATATTCTGTTAAATAATCTATTTTTGATATCTTTAAGTGTTAAATGCATTGAAAATATACAGCTAAAATCGGGGTAAATATTGATTTTTACACGTTTGTTTTCGTGTAATGCATTATTATTGAATGAACTTATACTATATTTGCCGATCTATTTAATACCGAAGTATTAAAATAACGATGATTTCTTAATTAATATAATCTATATAATTACTGATGATGATTAAGCATGTGAAGTGTATCCTATTGTTAGGGATCTGTATACTGTCGCTTTTACCCACAGTGACGTTGACCGCGCAAACTGATAGTATTATTTTGAATCAGGATACTGTTCAACTAACAGAGAAAGAGCTTAAGCGAATTCGTAAAGAAGAGCGACGGGCAGAAAAGGAAAAAAGAAATTTTAAATTCAATATTATCGGAGGACCGGGTTATACGCCAGACTTCGGATTCGTAGTCGGAGGTAGTTTCCTGACTACATTTCGAACTTCTCCATCCGATACATCATTGCTAAGATCGGTTTTGCCCCTTACATTTGGTGTGACATTTGGGCAGGGTGTAGGAGTGAATGCTACATTATACCCTCAGTTGTTCTTTAAACATGATAAATTTCGTATCATGGGACGCTTTATTGTAAAGAATACAGGAGATAATTATTATGGAGTAGGGTTTTCTCAGAACAGCAAGGTGCAACGAGGCCCGGAGGCTACAGAATATTATATGAGTATGATTCAGCTGAATCCGGTTTTTCAGTTTCGGATAAAGGAATCAAATTATTTTGTAGGTCCGATGATTGACTATGTTCAGGATAACATCTCTAAACCAGCGATGGGTATTGTCGATGATCGTTATTATCAAAAACAAGGTGGAGATTCATTAGGTTTGAGTTTAAGATCATCAAGTGTGGGTGTATCATTGTCATATGATAGTCGTGATGTCCCAGCAAATCCATACAAGGGATGGTATCTCGATACAAAGCTGGCTTATGCGCCTAAATTTTTGGGAAGTACGTATAACTGGGGATTTGCTTCGGTTGATTACAGACAATATAAAACGGTAGGTTTGAGAAAAGTACTTGCCTGGACCTTGAATTCAAAAAATGCAATCGGTAATGTTCCTTTTACACGAATGCCAATGGTAGGATCGCCTTTTGATCTGCGGGGGCTATATTTAGGACAGTATCGTGATAAATCAGCGCATACAGCTTTGGTTGAATACCGGCAGATGTTCAATACAGATGCAGATACCTTTATTAAGAAAATGGTTAATCGTTTAGGTTTTGCTACCTGGGCAGGTTGTGGCTTCTTAGGTCCAAATCCGGTTAGGATTGAGGGTGTACTGCCTAATATTGGTGCCGGGTTGCGTATTGAGCTTCAGCCAAGAATGAATTTGAGATTTGATGTCGGGTATAGTCCGGTAGATAAACAGACGCTTCTTTATATGAATATAACTGAGGCTTTCTGATTATAATTAAAGAAGAAGGAGCTTTCCCTTGTTTATTACAGGTAGGTTTCTTCTTCTTCTGTTTTTAGGACAGATATATAACTCGTAATTGTGTCTTATTTGCAGCTAAAATTTCACTTTTGTTGTAAATTTGTTTGATTTACTTACCTTTGTGTCCGATTTGTAAAATTGAAAACAATGAAAATTAAAGGAATTGAAAATTTTAAATTTGTATTTTTCCTGCTCTTTGCTTTTATCTTAACGCTTACAGGAGCATGTACAGATTTGAACAGCCTGAAGGATGATGCTATCGTAAAGAGTGTAACAATCTCGTCACACGCTCCGTCATCGATTATACTGGGAACTCCGGATGTGAATCTGGAAAAACGTATTATAACTATCCCGGTCCTCTATGGTAAATACCAGTTTCCTCTTTCGATGAAACTAAATCTAAACACATCAAATGGCGATACAAAAGGTATCGACTTTAATAATGATGTCGTATTTCAAAATATATCAGAGCGAAAAAAATTCTTTGTTATTGCCGAGAGCGGACTTGCGTCTGCCTGGTATATAGAATTAAAAGAGATTCCTTTGGCTGAAGGAAATTATATCGAGAGTTTTGATATCATAAGCTATGAGCCTGCAAAATCAGTAATCAGTCTTAAACCGGAGATTAATGCCATAGAAGGCAAGGTAAAGATTCTTGCAGCCAATGTTACTTTTCCGCTTCAGTTAAATGCAAATATTCGTTTTTCTGATTTAGCAAAAGTAGAGGGTTATGATGTGAAAGATCCGAAACCTATTGAACTAAAATCTGCCGAAGATAAATATGTAATATCTGTAACTTCAGCAAGTGGGAATAAGAAGGATTGGGAGATATCAGTAACGCAATGTGTTGAATTGTCTCCTGATGCGCCACGTGTCGAACTAAACGGCGTAGATTTTGATCAGGTAACATTGTCAATCGCCGGGGATAAGGTGAATCAGTACGTGCTTGAAAGAACATGGAATGTACGAACTGGAGAACTGGATGTATATGTTCGTGATTCTGTGGATAATTCATCTATATTTCCGACTTCTGTTGATTTTAAAGATCTTATTGTTTCATCTAATTCGGAGCTGCTTGGATGCCCGGCTGATCATATTCTGAGTTTTCAGGATGCATCGACAGTTAGAACATTCTATGTAATAGATCGTATTAACTCAACCATGCGTACCTGGAATGTGAAGGTGGCTAAAGCGTTGAACCCTTCTGCGTATATTGAAGCCATAGCCGGTAAGAAGGAAGGTACTTTTCCTATTGGAATCTCGGTTGAAGGCTTTACGATCTATCCGCTTGAGAAGAAAGTAATCATGACAGTGAGTAATGTATTTACTACTTCAATGAAGGTGACGATTACTGACCTGCAGGTCTCTA
>JBOFDD010000187.1:0-21091 GCA_051646645.1 Bacteroidales bacterium
CAAACCGTCTTTGGTTAATCGGAGGAAACAACCAGACAACAGTATTCAGTGACATCTGGACTGCAAAGATCAACAAACTGAAATAAGCAAAAAGAATGATAACTCATAAAGATATTATAAGGTATGTATTAATTACGACCATGCTCTGTCTTGCACCTGCAATAAAAGCACAAGAGTATCTTTTTGAGGCAGGAATAAAAGGAGGAGTCAACTACTATCTTGGAGATGTATCAGCAAAGCCTTTCAGCCAGATGGGCGGAACATATGGATTCGTAGCACGATACAATCATAATCTGCGAACAGCTATTAAACTCACAGTCGACCGAAACAGTATTCATTCAAGTTCAAAGGAAGGAACAAATGTTTTTCCGGGAAGTCCCTATAAGTTCAACAGATCATTTATGGATACCGGTCTCCACTTCGAATATAACTTTTTCAGTTATAGTGATGTATTTCAACATATGGAATCCAGAAGATTCGCCCCATATGTTTCGGCAGGCATAGGCATAGCATACGCACCAAAGACTAACGGGATGAAAAAAATACTGGCTCCGACAATACCACTAGGTATAGGGATCAAGTATAAAATAAAGAATCGGATTAACATAGGATTTGAATATTCAATGGTATGGTGTTCGGACGACAATCTGGACGGATTAAAAGATCCATACGGAATAAAATCAAACTGGTTAAAGAATAAGGACTGGTATTCGACTACTCAGTTCTTTATCACATTTGATTTCGGGAATCGCAAATGCGATTGTCCTAAAGGCGACTACTAAACGTATAACGAATTGTATGACCAAAATGAACTATATTGATCAAATCAATCGAGACAAAGTTCCCCAGCATATTGCAATTATTATGGACGGGAACGGTCGATGGGCTAAAAATCAAGGGATGCCCCGCACTTACGGGCATCAGCATGGAATAGCCCCTGTAAGAGAAATTACCGAAGCAGCCGCTAACATTGGAGTAAAATATCTTACTTTATACACTTTTTCAACAGAGAACTGGAACAGACCGGTTGAAGAAGTGCAAGCGCTGATGGAACTACTGGTCAGAGCTATTGAAAGCGAAAAAGAAGATCTGATAGCTAAGAATGTACGTCTGAGTACAATCGGAGATATGTCTATGCTCAATCAGGTATCACGGGATAAGTTGAAAGAAACAATGGATGCTACATCTGCAAACACCGGAGTTGTTCTGACACTTGCCTTAAGTTATTCTTCACGTGACGAAATTGTAAAAGCCACACAATCTCTATGCAGAGAAGTAAAAGAAGGCCGGATCAGCATTGATGATATAAATGAATCAATGTTTAGTTCTCATCTGATGACAAAAGGAATGCCTGATCCGGAGCTAATGATACGAACCGGGGGCGAACAACGGATAAGCAACTATCTGTTATGGCAACTTTCCTATGCAGAGCTATACTTTACAGAAGAGTTCTGGCCGGACTTTAATACTGAAAGTCTGTATAAAGCAATAGCCGATTACCAAAACAGGGAAAGAAGGTTTGGAAAGACAAGCGAACAACTATAATATAAAGAACTAAAGAGCCTTTTTAAATATGCGCAAAATTCTATTGTTATTCATGAGCTTTATGGCACTAATAAACTTTAGTGCATTTGCTCAAGAAGAAGAAGTCATTGAAAACCCTACAATCTATTATTCTTCGAAACCAAAGAAATACGAAATTGGAGGAATCACTGTAACCGGAGCAAGCAACTACGAAGACTATGTATTAATCGGATTTTCCGGATTAACCGTAGGACAACAGGTAACCATACCGGGGCCGGAGATAACCAGTGCAGTAAATCGTTTCTGGAAGCACGGTTTATTTTCTGATGTTTCTATTAAAGCGACAAAGATCGTAGGTGACAAAATCTATCTGGATATTGCATTAACGCAACGTCCTCGTATTTCACAGATCAACTATAGTGGTTTAAAAAAATCCGAACGCGAAGATCTTGAAGCAAAATTATCCCTTGTAAACGGAAACCAGGTTACACCAAACCTTCTGGACCGCGCTAAAGTTATCATCAAGAAATATTTTGATGAGAAAGGGTTTAACAATGCTGATATCAATATCATCCAAAAAGATGACCTGTCAAAAGAGAACCATGTGATCATTGACATTGTTGTTGATAAAAAGGAAAAAGTAAAAGTAAATCAGATTCACATCACAGGTAATCATGCTCTGACCGAAAATAAAATCGAGAGAGTAATGAAAAAAACCAACGAGCGTAAGAAACTTCTTAATCTTTTCCGTACCAAGAAATATGTTCCGGAAAACTTTGAAGCTGATAAAGAGCTTATTCTTGAAAAGTACAACGAATTAGGATATCGCGACGCTGTAATTGTTTCAGACAGTGTAGTGCCTTTTGATGATAAATCTGTTGATGTTTATCTTGACATCAACGAAGGAAATAAATATCACGTACGTTCGATCAAGTGGATCGGAAATACAATTTACCCTTCCGAAGTATTAGGAGCATACCTGAAACTAAAACCGGGAGACGTATATAATCAGAAGTTGATCGCTGAGAGAACACAAACAGACGAAGACGCTATTTCAAACCTCTACATGGATAAAGGATATCTGTTCTTTAACATTGAACCTGTAGAGATTAATATTGAAAACGATTCTGTTGACCTTGAGATGCGCATTAATGAAGGTAAACAGGCTACGATCAATAAAGTTACCATCAATGGTAATGACCGTCTTTACGAACATGTTGTTCGTCGTGAGCTAAGAACAAAACCTGGTCAGCTTTTCAGCAAAAGTGACTTACAGCGTTCGCTTCGTGAGATTGCTCAAACAGGACACTTTAACCCTGAGAATCTGAATCCGGATATTCAGCCAAATCCTGAAAATGGAACAGTTGATATCGGATATATGCTTGAATCGAAAGCGAATGACCAGATCGAGTTCTCAGCAGGTTGGGGACAGACCGGTATTATCGGTAAGCTGAGTCTGAAGTTTACGAACTTCTCAGTAAAAAATCTGTTGAATCCAAAATCCTATAAAGGAATCATTCCTCAGGGAGACGGACAAACACTTACGCTGAGTGCACAGACAAATGCCAGATACTATCAACAATATAGTGTATCGTTCTTCGATCCATGGTTCGGAGGTAAACGACCAAACTCATTGTCTCTATCTGCTTACTATAGCCGACAAAGTGATGTCAGCAGCAGTATGCAAAACTGGTATAACAATCCTTACGGAGGATATGGTTATGGTTATGGCGGTGGATACGGCGGACTTGGAGGAATGTATGGCGATCCATATTATGGAAACTACGATCCGACATTCGCATATGACCCAGACCAGAACATTCAGATGTACGGAGCTTCATTAGGATTCGGTAAGCGTCTGAACTGGCCGGATGACTACTTCACTTTCTCTGCAGAGTTATCTTATCAGAGATATGTGATGAAAGATTGGAAATACTTCCTTATTGCAAATGGGGCAAGTAACAATTTAAGTCTGAACCTGACACTTTCAAGAAACTCAATCGACAATCCGGTATTTACACGCCGTGGTTCACAATTCAGTTTATCATTAGCGATAACACCTCCATATTCACTATTAGGAGAAGAGAAACGAATCGATTATAAAGATCCTAAGGTTCCGGACGCTGATAAATACAGATGGATTGAGTATCACAAATGGAAGTTTAAAGCAAGAACCTTTACTCCGGTATCACCAAACGACAAGCTAATTTTAGCAACACGCGTAGAATACGGATTCCTAGGGTCATTCAATAAGGATAAGAAATCTCCTTTCGAAACCTTCTTTATGGGTGGTGACGGTATGTCGGGATACAGCAGTACTTATCTGACTGAAACAATTGCTTTGAGAGGTTACGAAAACGGATCATTAACACCAAACGGACGTTATGGTTACGCTTACTCTCGTCTGGGAGTTGAACTACGTTACCCATTGATGCTTCAACCATCATCAACAATCTATGCATTAACGTTCCTTGAAGCAGGTAATGCATGGTATAACGTAAAAGACTTCAATCCGTTTGATTTGAAACGTTCAGCAGGTGCCGGTGTTCGTATTCTATTACCGATGATCGGTATGTTAGGTATTGACTGGGCATACGGTTTCGATAAAGTATTCGGACAAAGAGGCGGAAGCCAGTTCCACTTTATCATCGGACAAGAATTCTAATTTGAATTAAAAACAGATACTGATTTTAAGAAGCTGTTTTGAACTTATCAATTCAAAACAGCTTCTTTCCACTTAAATATTTATCTATTATGAGAAAATTGTTTATTCTTACAGCATTTGTAGTTCTTTCTACAGTAGCCTCAATGGCTCAGAAATATGCGTTGGTTGACATGGAATATATTCTAAAGAACATTCCGGCTTATGATATGGCAAATGAACAGTTGAACCAGATTTCAAAGAAATGGCAGTCTGAGGTGGAAAATCAGTTCAACGAGTCCAAGGCTATGTACAAGAAGTATCAGTCTGATCTCGTATTCCTTTCTGAAGAAATGAAAGTAAAACGTGAAGAAGAAATCGTTGCAAAAGAAAAAGCAGCTATCGAACTTCAGCGGAAATACTTTGGACCTGAAGGTGAACTATTCAAAAAAAGAGAAGTCCTTATCTCTCCTATTCAGGATGATGTTTACAATGCTGTTAAAGCTGTCGCAGAAGAAAGAGGCTACTCCATGATACTTGACAGAGCATCATCTCAGAATATAATATTTGCAAGTCCGCGCATAGATGTTAGTAATGAAGTCCTTGCTAAATTAGGAATTTCAAAATAATTATTTACATTTGCGTTCAGAAGAGACAAAAATTTGAATAACTAATTAATTTATAAAAGACTATGTTGAAAAAATTGGCGATTGCCTTTCTATTTTGCACCTTCGCGGTTAGTACTTTCGCTCAAGGTGACCTAAAATTCGCTCACATCAATACTCAAGATCTTTTCAATATCATGCCTGAGAAAATCGAAGGTGAGAAAAACCTTGAAAAAGCATCTAAAGAATACGAAGGTGAATTGGTTAAAATGCAGGAAGAGTTCAAGAAGAAATACACTGAATTCATGGCAGCTGCTGATACTTTACCAGAAGGTATCAAAGTAAGAAGAATGCAGGATGTTCAGGAGTTGGAACAAAGAATTCAAAACTTCCAGCAAGTAGCAATGCAGGATCTTCAAAAGAAACAACAAGACATGCTTGCTCCGATTATGGATAAAATCAAAAAAGCTATCGAACAAGTAGGTAATGAAAACGGATTTATTTATATCTTCGATCTTTCATCATCACCGGTTCTTTACCACTCAAGCAAAAGCATCGATGCTATGCCATTGGTAAAAACAAAACTTGGATTGAAATAATCTGAACAAGAAACATAACGAAGCGAAAGGATGATGCATTTCATTCTTTCGCTTTTTTTATTACATAACAGTATGATAAAACTTTCAAAAGAAGCAGGACCTATCGGTATATTCGATTCCGGATACGGAGGGTTAACCGTTTTTGAATACATTCGCAAAGAGTTGCCTGAATACGATTATATCTATCTCGGTGACAACGCTCGTGCACCATACGGAAGCAGATCCTTCGAGATTGTGTATGAGTTCACGCTACAAGCAGTCATCAAACTCTTTGAGATGGGCTGCCAGCTTGTCATACTTGCCTGTAATACCGCATCAGCCAAAGCCCTGCGGTCTATTCAGCAAAACAACCTCGGAGCACTTGATCCCGACAGACGCGTATTGGGTATAATACGTCCCACTGTAGAAATACTGGATAATCTTACTCAAAGCAAACATATCGGTATTCTGGGTACATCAGGCACCATACAGTCACAGACCTATGAATTGGAAATACATAAGCTGGTACCAAATCTGACCGTAACCGGACAGGCTTGTCCGATGTGGGTGCCCATTGTTGAGAACAACGAATATCTGGACGAAGGTGCCGACTTCTTTGTGAAGAAATATATCGGACAGATTCTGAACAAAGATCCACAGATCGACACATTGGTTTTGGGGTGTACACACTACCCGCTTCTATACGATAAGATTCGTAAATACACACCCGAAAATGTACATATCATTCCACAGGGAGCATACGTGGCGAAGAGTCTGAAAGATTATCTTCAGAGACACCCCGAAATGGAACAAAAATGCACAAAGAACGGAGTATCCCGTTTCTATACAACCGAATCGAAAGATAAGTTTGCCGAAATCGGATCACTCTTTCTTAACGAAGAAATTGAAGTAAAACAAATAACAATTCCATAATGAAACGTTACGCAATACTTGTTGCCGGAGGTAAAGGACTCAGAATGGGGCAAGACCTTCCCAAACAATTCATTCCGGTAAAAGGAGAACCTGTGTTAATGCACACGATCAGACGTTTTCATCAGACACTGCCCGATCTGACAATTATTGTTGTACTTCCTGTTTCGCAACAAGCCTACTGGAAAGAGCTATGCGAAACATATCACTTCGGTATCAGACACCTTATTGCTGATGGTGGAGAAACGAGATATCATTCAGTAAAGAACGGACTTGCTCTCACACACAAAAGCGATGCTATTATTGCAATTCATGACGGAGTACGCCCGTTCGTTTCAGAAGAAGTTATACGCAATGCTTTTCAATGTGCCGAAGAAAACGGAACAGCCATTCCCGTAACCGAAATGGTAGATTCTGTTCGTCAGATTCAGGAGGGAAAAACAGTGAGTGTGCCCAGAGATCAATACGTACTGGTTCAAACACCTCAGGCATTCCGATCCGGGATTATACATTCAGCCTACGAACTGCCCTACACCAATCAGTTTACGGATGATGCTTCAGTAGTTGAAGCATACGGAACAGCAGTTCAGACAATAAAAGGAAACAGAGAGAATATTAAAATAACAACTCCTTTCGATCTTCGGATCGCAGAGGTATTATAGAAGTCATCTCCTAATATAAGAAAAGAAGTTCTATGGATTTATCAGAAAGAGACATAACATATCTTCCGGGCGTCGGGCCTAAGAAAGCCGAAGTTCTCAAGAAAGAGATTCAGGTCTTCTCTGCCGAAGAGCTTCTGTGCTATTACCCGTTTCGCTACGTAGACCGAAGCAAGATCTATTCAACGCGGGAAATCAGCGCATCCTCGGCATTCATTCAGTTAAAGGGAAAAATCGTATCCTTTGAAACTATGGGAGAAGGCGGAGGCAGACGACTGATTGCCAAATTCAGAGATCAGGACGGATACATTGATCTGGTTTGGTTTAAAGGAATCAAATTCATACAAAACAAATATAAGCTGAACACCGAGTATATTGTATTCGGCAAACCTACACAGTTCGGTAGCAAATTTAACATTGCCCATCCGGACATTGATGAGTTTGATCCCAAAATGGATCTGACAGCCGGACTTGTCGGATATTACAACACGACCGAGAAAATGAAAAACTATTTTCTCAACTCAAAGGCCGTTCAGAAAATCATACAAACAACTCTTTCCTCGTTTGGAAACGACATACAGGAAACACTTCCCGATGAAATACGGAAGAAGTATCACCTGATCACACGAAAGGAAGCACTCACACAAATACACATGCCCGCCAATCTGGATGCATTGCGTAAAGCCGAATTTCGTTTAAAGTTTGAGGAACTGTTCTATCTGCAACTCAATATCCAGCGTTATTCAAAACAACGTTCGGCGCAGATCGGAGGATATCCGTTCCGTGTAATCGGAGAAAACTTCAATTCGTTCTATCACGACTATCTGCCATTTCCTCTCACCAATGCTCAAAAGCGTGTATTAAAAGAGATTCGCGTAGATCTTGGCAGCGGCAAACAGATGAATCGTTTGTTGCAGGGTGATGTAGGAAGTGGAAAAACACTGGTCGGGCTTATGACCATGCTGATGGCACTGGACAATAAATTTCAGGCCTGTCTGATGGCACCTACAGAAATTCTCGCCAATCAGCATTATGAATCCATTTCGGCATTCGTAAAAGATATGCCAATACAAGTGTCACTGCTTACAGGCTCGACTACAAAGAAGAACCGCGAGCCGATCCATGCCGGACTTAAAGACGGAAGCATACATATATTAATAGGTACCCATGCACTGATTGAAGACGGAGTTGAATTCAAAAATCTAGGGCTCGCTATCGTTGACGAACAGCACCGCTTCGGAGTAGCACAGCGGGCAAAGCTCTGGGCAAAGAATCAGCATCCTCCTCACATCCTTGTCATGACAGCAACACCTATTCCCCGTACACTTGCTATGACTGTCTACGGAGATCTGGATGTATCGGTCATAGATGAATTACCTCCGGGTAGAAAGCCTATTCAGACCATCCATCAATACGATAACAAACGAGGAAGTCTTTACAACTCCATGCGGAAACAACTGGAAGAAGGAAGACAAATCTATATAGTTTATCCCCTCATTCAGGAAAACGAAAAGATGGACCTGAAGAATGTCGAAGACGGATTTTATCAGATTCAGGCAGCCTTTCCCGAGTATCGGGTCTGCATGGTACATGGCAAAATGAAGGCAAAAGATAAAGATGCAGCCATGCTGCGTTTTTCATCCGGCGAAGCTCATATCATGGTAGCAACAACCGTTATCGAAGTCGGGGTAAACGTTCCGAATGCAACGGTTATGGTAATCGAGAATGCCGAACGGTTTGGTCTTTCTCAGCTTCACCAGCTTCGCGGACGAGTAGGTCGCGGAGGCGATCAGTCCTATTGTGTACTGGTCACATCCGTAAAACTGTCCAAAGACACGAAGAAGCGGATGGAAATTATGGTTCGTACAAACGACGGATTCGAAATCTCCGAAGCCGATCTTCAGCTTCGTGGACCGGGAGATCTCGAAGGCACGCAGCAAAGCGGCATTGCCTTTGACCTGAAAATTGCAAATCTTGCCCGTGACGGACAGATTGTACAAATGACACGTGATGTAGCCCGTGAAATCATTGATCAGGATCCAACACTAAGTTCACCTGCTAATTCAGTTCTTAACAGGCAACTACGAAAGTTATTCAATAAAAAAATCAACTGGGGCATTATATCGTAATGCCTCAGTTGATTTTTTTATTTTCTATCTACACATCTACACTAGCTCACAAACCAACTGGTACACAAGCAAATAAGTGTGTAGATAAAGACTAAATCCTATCTACACACTTATAATTCTATCTACACTAAAATAAAAATCACTAAAAGCATGCATCCTATAAACAATTTTAATATTTAGATTCAGTCAAAATAAATATCTTTGCGCTCAGAAATCAATAATATGAGAAGAAACAGACGAAACATATTTGCATCCGGCTTACTGCTAACCTTGTTGGCAGCCTATGCTTTTTGTATCACCAGTTTCACCCACTCCCATATTGTTAACGGAGTGATGATTGTACACTCCCACCCGTTTGAAAAAGATACAACACACAACCATACTAAAAGTCAGATTCTGACCATTGATCAGCTTTCGCATGCAAATATACTGCCTGCGGAACCAGTAACGTTCATTGGGAAGATCGATACTCCGGTTGTTATTATTGCATCTGATTCACGATCACTATTTACATCCGAAAGGGATGTTCCTTTCATCAGCCTGCGGGCTCCTCCTTGTTTTTCATGATATATTTATGTGTTTAGCATCCTGAAAAAATTGCTAAATCAGGCTTTTTGTGTCCTTATGCGAAGTAAAATTCCGGGATTCATCAGCCTTTTATGTCTCATCGCTTAATTGAACAAAGCTTTGAGTAAGATTCATATATTCCTATATCAAGAAAACAACTCAAATGGCAAAAAGAAACCTACTTATAATCACGCTATTACTGACAACATTCATTTCATTAATAGCGCATCCGCAAAACATAACACTCAAAGGGAAAGTTATTGACAAAATGACTAAGGAAGGACTTCCCTATTCAAATGTATTCATTGAAAACAGTTCGGATGGAACAATGACCGACGGAGAAGGAAACTTCTCATTAAGCGTCATTCCATCAAAAGGACAGGTACTGGTTATCAAAAATCTCGGATACCGCACGGAGAAAAAACCGGTTGCTCAGATCAAAACCGGAAACGAACTTCTTTTCGAACTCGAAGAAGATGTTTTAGCCGTTGACGAAGTGGTAGTTTCGGCAAACCGAAACGAAGTTAGCCGCAAGCTGGCTCCAACGGTTGTAAACGTGCTTTCCGCAAAACAATTCGAAATGGTAAATGCCTGCGACCTTTCGCAGTCACTTCCTTTCAAATCGGGTGTACGTGTAGAGAACAACTGCCAGAACTGTGGATTTCCTCAGGTACGTATTAACGGGCTCGAAGGTCCCTACTCGCAGATTCTGATCGACAGCCGTCCGGTTGTAAGCTCTCTAAGCGGAGTATACGGACTGGAGCAAATCCCTACAAACATGATCGAGCGCGTAGAAGTGCTTCGGGGAGGTGGATCAGCTCTGTACGGATCAAACGCTATTGCCGGAGTTGTGAATATCATCACCAAAGATCCTATTCAAAACTCTTTCATGGTAAATACCGATATTCGTTCAACCGACAACGGAGCTATGCAGGAGATGATCACTGCTAACGCTTCACTGATTGCCAAGAACAATAAAGCCGGACTTGCCCTTTTCCAGTCATATCGTCATCGCGATCCATACGATCGTGACGGTGACGGATTCTCTGAAATCGGAAAACTGAATGCAACAAACTTTGGTATCCGTGGATTTTACCGACCAACACTGACAAGCAAACTATCGTTGCAATATCACGTAACGGACGAAGACCGCCGCGGTGGAAACAATTTTGACCGTCCTCCACATGAAGCTGACGTAGCTGAACAGACCAAACATATTATCAACAGCGGAGGATTGACTTACGATATTTTCCTGAAAGAGTATAAGCATAAACTAAGCTTCTATACTTCAATGCAACACATTAGCCGCGATAGTTATTACGGAACAGGTATGGATCCGAAAGCATACGGAACAACCAGTGACATGACGTGGATGGCAGGAGCTCAGTTTGTGAATAACTTTGATAAATTGCTGTTCGCTCCTTCGACTTTGACTTACGGACTCGAATATCAGTCAAACAGCCTGCATGATCAAATGCCTTCCTACGAACGTGATCTTAAACAGGACGTACAAAT
This sequence comes from Bacteroidales bacterium, assembly GCA_051646645.1. Lineage (GTDB taxonomy): Bacteria > Bacteroidota > Bacteroidia > Bacteroidales > UBA7332 > UBA7332. The sequence goes on from JBOFDD010000187.1 coordinate 11,149, forward strand.
CGGAGGATTGTTCTTTCAGAATGAATGGAATGCCAATAAATGGAAAATCCTGTTAGGCGGTCGTCTGGACAAACACAATCTGATTGACAATCCTATTTTCAGTCCTCGTGTGAACGTACTTTATTCTCCATTTAAGTTTATGCGTGCGCGTGCCAGCTTTTCGACAGGCTACAGAGCACCTCAGGCATACGACGAAGATTTACACGTAGCAGCAGTAGGTGGAGAGATGCAGATGATTAAACTTGCCGATAATCTGAAACCTGAACGATCAAACAGTTACAGTGCTTCGGTAGATTTCGATTTCGGTATTGATCCGCTAACATTCACATTCCTTGCCGAAGGATTCTATACCGATCTTCGTGATGTATTCTATTTGCAAGAGATAGGCGTAAATGATCTGGGTGTTCTGGAAATGGAGCGTCGAAACGGAAAAGGCGCACAAGTATATGGTGTAAACTTCGATTTAGGTGTGGCGTGGCGTCGCTGGGCTCAGCTTCAACTGGGATATACCTTCCAGCGTTCGCTGTACAAAGAACCTGAACACTGGTCGGATGATGAGTCTGTAGCTCCAACAAAAGAGATGACACGAACTCCGAACCATTACGGATACTTTACGCTAAACACCAATCCGGTTAAGAACCTTACAGCAACTCTTTCGGGAGTTTATACCGGAAAAATGTACGTACCTCACTTTGCCGGAGTGATCGAGCAGGATAGAATGGAACGAACTCCAGACTTCTTTGACATGAACTTCAAGGTTGCCTACGATATTCCGCTTTCGAAAGCAGGACTTACTCTTCAGGTAAATGCAGGTGTTCAGAATATATTCGACAGTTTCCAGCGCGACCTTGACAAAGGAGCCATGCGTGACTCGAAATACTTCTACGGTCCAACGCAACCAAGAACTTATTTTGCAGGAGTAAAGATCAGCATGTAATTCCGCTTAATTAGTAACAATCATATATAGAGGTCGTCTCGACTTTTGGAAACGGAGTAAATAGTTTATAAAAGACCCAATATCGTTATTAATTTTGCCTCTTTCTGCCTCATTTTCCGCTTTACTATCTAGCAATAGCCCGCTATTGCTTCACTATTAAAGCAAAAAATGAGTTTGAAACAGACTAAAATTAATTAACGCCCAAAAGTCGAGATGACCTCATAACGAGCAGTCAAACAAAAAGGGCTGCTCGTTTTTTTTATACCTGTAATCGTGCAACGAAATACGTATAAATAATTTCAGAAATACGGCAATCTATTTTTTTTCATGCCTTTGATTAATCGTTTTCAAACGTATGATTAATTCAGGAGATGTACAGCACACAACCCGAACTTGTACAGCACCCAGACAGGAGTTGTACAGCACACTATTAGTGTGCTGTACAGGATATATATTAATGATAGGTTTGAAAGAAATTATTATCAGTCGGAAAAAAAATAATCGAACTTGTAGTTTAGAATAATCAAACGTATCAACTTACCATTAAAGACAGATAACAGAAAATCAACAAAGAATATATTTGCATTATGGTAGATATATCTGTATCTTTCAGGTATTATATTAAACTTTAAAACAAATACTATGGCAATCTACTATACGCCACGAAAAATAAATGACAATATAAATAGTGCTGAAAAAAAGCATGAGTCTGTATATCCCCGTTGTTTATCCAGAGAAGTCTGGGATGAAGAAAGAATTGCCCATGAGATAGCTCGAACATCAGGGTACTCCGAAGCTGAAGCACGTGCTGCAATTGATACAGTTTTCACTACGATAACACGGATAATGGGAGATGGCTACTTTATTAATATTGATCGTTTCGGTCATTTTCAGCCAACTGCTAAATATAAAAAAGGTATAGAAGCAAATGAAAGTACACGTGCTCAGAATGTTGAAATAAAAACAGTCAAGTTCTTACCTTCATCTAAACTAAAATGTGAACTTGATTTAGCCGGATTCCAGAGAGCTGACGCGAATTTGTTGCAGCAAAAAGAGTATGAACGAATTCGCAGAGAGAAATACAAAAAGGCAAAATAAGAAAGACACAAACAACCACCTTAGGGATTGGATCCTGAATCGGAACGGATGAAGGATTATACCCGTGGAGGAACATCGAACCGGATCGTCAACCCCGAAGGTGGTTGTTTGTAAGTTAGGAGCAAAACAATAAGGGCGTTTCATTTGAGGAACTCAAAAGTAACAATCTCTTTTTTTGTGCTTTTAAAGCATAAAAACATATCTTTGTACAAAGCACAACAAAGATATATCTATAAGATAACATCAAAATTAAACCCACTATTAGCATGAAACGAATATTATTATCTATCCTTGCCGTTACGGCTTTGTTGACATCCTGTAAAGAGGACGAAAATTCTAATAATATACAAAACAAGACTTTTTATTTTCTTGGAAGAGAAACTCCGAAGGATCAGCCAATGGCATTTACCAATATATACGAAATCAAACTTGATACAATCGAGAATATTGAAGTAGAGCTTGGCAGATACAGAGCCTTTACAGTTAACAGCACCCGTGTTTTCGCTACTGAAGAGACGACTTTATCCGCTGACAGTTATCAGATGGATGGAACCTATGAGTTTAAAAAAGGAGAGATCAATAAAAAGATAGAAATCCGTTTTGATAAATCTAAAATTTTAGAGAAGGATTCTTTGATTCTTGGAATAGAAACGAATGAAGAAGTTTTAAACCCTTATATCGGAGCTTACAAATCTTTTAAAATACGTGTTATCCCTGCGGATGCAAAATAAAAAAAGCGTCATTACGAGTCGGTTCGTAATGACGCTTTTCTTTTGTAGTTATTCTGCAGGCATAATAGATATAGCACAGCCTCCACCCGGAGCTAAGCGCTGTTGCCATTTTGTTGAAGAATCGACTTGCATAGTGCGAATTTCGACAGCTGTAGGATTATCATTCCAATGTGCCTTCGTTGCATCCTCATAGATAGCAGCATTGTACTTCTTGCCCGGAGTAAGGAATGAGAGATCAATATCCACCAGACGTTCCGACTCATTTGTGATTGAGCCAAGGAACCAGTTTTCGGATCCCCGCTCCTGACGTGCAATAGTAACAAATTGTCCGGGTTCGCCATTCAGATATTTAGACTGTTCCCAGTCGACAGCTACATCGCGGATAAACTGAAAAGCAGGATTTCCTTTATAATGTTCAGGCAAATCGGCAACCATCTGGAGCGGACTATAGATAACGACATATAAAGCCAGCTGCTGAGCAAGCGTTGTGTTCACCTGATTATCGGGTTTATACGGATCAAGCTTAATTCTGAAAATGCCCGGAGTATAATCAATCGGACCTGCAAGCATACGTGTAAAAGCAATAGTTGGCAAATGAGAAGGCGGATTTCCACCATCGCTTGCCCATGCATTGAATTCCTGTCCGCGCAATCCTTCACGCGAAACAAAGTTTGGATACGTACGTCTCAGCCCAGTATCCTTAATCGGCTCGTGTGCATTAACGGCTACCTGATATTTTGCACCTGCCAGTACCGGTTTGAAGTAATGATTTACCATCCACTGTCCATGGTGATACTCACCTTTCGGAATAATTTTTCCCACATAACCCGTTTTCACAGCATGAATACCATACGTCTGCATAAGCTGAAACGCTGTATCCATTTGCTGTTCATAAGTATTGATAGCCGCTGAAGTCTCGTGGTGCATAATCAGCTCTACTCCTTTTTGCTTGCCATAGTTTACCACTTCAGGAAGATCATAGTCCGGATAGGCGGTTACAAAATCAAAAACACCTTCGCGATCTTCAAAGCCGATCCAATGCTCCCAACCCGTATTCCAGCCTTCAACAAGTATTCCATGTATGTTATTTTCTGCAGCAAAGTCGATGTACTTCTTTGCATTCGCAGTTGTTGCACCATGCTTACCGCTTGCCATATCCCAGGATTCAGTACCCAGATGCATGCCCCACCAGATCCCGACATATTTAGTCGGCTTAAACCAGGAAATATCACCAAGTTTATTCGGCTCGTTCAGATTAATAACCAGATTGGACGCAAGTAAGTCTGTTGCCTTCTTGCCTACCATAACCACACGCCATGGAGTATCAAAAGGAAAAGTACGTTTTACTTTATAAGGTGTTCTTTCGGAACCGACAAGAATGCTTTTCATCCGATACTTCGTTTTGTCAATCCCCAAAGTCATATCCGAGTAATCAACCAACTCTGCCTCGTGAAAAGCAACATACAATGAATCATTCATTTTCATTGTCATCGGTGTGTTTACCGCATTGAAAGGGATAAACGTCTGCGCCAGATTGGGATGATTTCGTTTCGAAAGTGCATCAATCTGAGAAAACTTCGTATCATTATAAAGGTGTTCGTAAATATCCCAGTCACCAGGTTGCCACCAGCATTGATAATCTCCCGTAAGATTAAACTCAGTATTCTCTTCTTTTATCAACGCCTCAGTAAGTCCATCCTGCTGGGGAAAAGAGTAACGAAATCCTAAACCATCATTATAAAGTCTGAATACAACTGCAAAGTTGCGGTATGGAGGATTCAATTCTTCGAGATTAACAGTAAACTGCCGATAGTTATTAACAACATTACGTTGTTCTCCCCATGGCAATTCATACGTTTCGGAAAATGATAAGGTATCTGAACCGACCCACTTCAATCCGTTTCGGATCGCAGTCGTATCTGTAAACTCAAAACCAAGATAAGAAGAATCAATGACAACAGTATTCCCTTTTATCAATTTATATCCAACAGCACCCTGCTGATTTAAAAATACATTTAACGAGAGGTTATTGTCCGGGGATTGAATCCGTCCTTCAGTTTCATGCTTTGGAGAACATGCATTCAACAAAGGAAAGGCAAGCATTAGAGAGATGATTAGTTTCTTCATATATTACTATTTGAATTAAATGTTCCAATCTGGATATCTGTATGAGGATAACCTCTATTCTATAGTAACAACAGCAACTTTATATTGTTTATTTTTAACATTTAAGGAGCAAATTAATGCATGCCTTGATAGTATATGGTTTCATGTGAAACAAAGAATAGATGGCACTGAAAGAGAGACAGCTCACAATCAAATACAGATAGAAATATATGTTTAAGCTTTCTGTTTCTCCAATAGAAACCCTTTGCATTGAGAATGAGATATTTAACATGTGTTCAACTCTGTAAGTTGTTTATTATTACGCAATTTGCTACCTTTGCACCGCTTTTTACCTGAATGACAGGTAAGAGCACCCGTTTCATCAGTAAATATTTATACTAAAAAATACGATTAATGGCATTACAATGTGGTATTGTCGGTTTACCAAATGTTGGTAAATCAACTCTTTTTAATTGCTTATCGAACGCTAAAGCTCAAGCTGCAAACTTTCCATTCTGTACGATTGAACCAAATGTAGGTGTTATTACCGTGCCGGATGAACGTCTGAATAAATTAGCCGAATTTATCCACCCGCAACGCATTGTTCCGACAACTGTAGAGATTGTAGATATCGCAGGTTTGGTAAAAGGAGCAAGTAAAGGCGAAGGACTTGGAAATAAATTCCTTGCAAATATTCGTGAAACTGATGCTATTCTTCACGTACTTCGTTGTTTCGATGACGAGAACGTAACACACGTTGACGGATCTGTAAATCCGGTTCGTGATAAAGAAATCATCGATGCAGAACTTCTTTTGAAAGACCTTGAAACAGTTGAATCAAGAATTTCTAAAGTAGCAAAACAAGCACAGACAGGTGGTGACAAAAATGCAAAACTTGCTTATGGTGTTCTGGTACAGATTAAAGAAGCATTGGAGCAAGGAAAAGCAGCACGTACGGTTGAGTTTGACAGCAAAGACGAGCAGAAATTTGCTAAAGAACTTTTCTTGTTAACAAGCAAGCCTGTATTATATGTATGTAATGTAGACGAAGCAAGCGCTGTAAGCGGTAACAAATATGTGGAAATGGTTCGTGAAGCTACAAAAGACGAGAATGCTGATATTCTTGTTCTTGCTGTTAAAATCGAATCAGAAATTGCAGAATTCGAAACTTACGAAGAGCGTCAGATGTTCCTTGAAGAAATCGGATTGGAAGAGTCAGGTGTTGGTCGTTTGATCCGTTCGGCATATAAGTTGCTTAACCTTGATACTTATTTCACTGCCGGTATTCAGGAAGTTCGCGCATGGACTTTCCTTCGCGGAAGCAAAGCTCCTCAATGTGCCGGAGTTATTCACACTGACTTCGAAAAAGGATTTATCCGTGCAGAGGTAATCAAATACGAAGACTTTATTGCTTATGGTTCCGAAGCTGCTTGCAAAGAAGCAGGAAAAATGAGCGTAGAAGGAAAAGAGTATGTTGCTCAGGATGGAGACATCATGCACTTCCGTTTCAACGTATAAGAATTATAACTTATAGAGGTCGTCTCGACTTTTGGAAACGGAGTAAATAGTTTATAAAAGACCCAATATCGTTATTAACGCCCAAAAGTCGAAATGACCTCATAATTTAAAAGGGAGATCTTCTAACGAGGATCTCCCTTTTTCATCTACAAAACAAACAAATATAGAATATAGCATATTGCTATTACTTCAGATAGATATTGTGTGCTGCACATTCATCGATCATATCGTCTCCCCAAATAGAAGACTGAACCTCGCCGATATGTGCGCAACGCAGAAAATACATGCATAAGCGTGACTGACCAATCCCTCCTCCTATTGATAAAGGAATGCGATCCTGCAGAAGTTTTCGGTGAAAACTCAAACTGACACGATCAAGTGCATCTTTAATTTCGAGCTGACACATCAGAGCATCTTTATCAACACGAATACCCATCGATGAAATCTCAAATGAGTTTTCGAGTATCGGGTTCCATAATAAGATATCGCCGTTAAGACCTTTAAAACCATCGCTGTTTTGGGTAGTCCAGTCGTCATAGTCAGGAGCACGACCATCGTGTGGCTCTCCGTTAGAAAGATCTCCACCAATACCGATCAGGAAAACAGCTCCGTATTTTTTTGTAATTTCATATTCACGCTCCTTGGCAGAAAGATCAGGATAAAGCTGAAGCAACTCTTCACTGTGAATATATTTAATCTGATCCGGCAATGACGGTGTGATATGCGGGTATTTTTCGTAAACTGCATTTTCGACATACTTAAGTGTTCCGAAAATCTTGTCAACAATTGATTTAAGAAACGAAAGAGAACGCTGATCTTCAGTAATGGTTCTCTCCCAGTCCCACTGATCTACATAAAGAGAATGGATATTATCCAGTTCTTCATCAGCTCGTATTGCATTCATATCGGTATATAATCCATATCCGGGAGCTATACGGTAACTGCCTAATTTCACACGTTTCCATTTCGCTAACGAGTGTACAACTTCAGCACGCTGATCGCCAAGATGTTTTACAGGAAAAGTTACAGCTCTTTCGCTTCCATTCAAATCATCATTTAAACCGGTCCCTGACAAAACAAAAAGAGGAGCTGTCACTCTTCTTAAACATAACTCTTTCGACAACTCTGTCTGAAATGTATCTTTTATGAATTTAATCGCCTGTTCCATCGTTTCGGGAACCATTGTAGGACGATAATCTTTGGGAAGAAATAAAGCCATAACGTCAATATTTATATTTTACATATAGTCAAAAAATAAAGCCACCAGATTAACAAGTAAACATATTCGACCTAATTCAAATGTCTATTTGCCACAAATATATACTATTTATTTACACAACGACAAAAAATCGAAACTTTTAATCTCAAATTCATTTTGTTTAGACCCTATTGCTTAAAGAAGTTATTTTTATCAACAATATATCCCTTCATAAGTTAGAAAAAAAGCTATCGTTAAACAGATTAACGTAGTGTTTGAATTTTACAAAGAATTAAACTGCCTCTCTTTCATGATGTTTTTATATTTTTGCAGGCTAATCTCAATGACAGCATCCGATTTTGGGCATGTCATTCCGAACTGATAATGAACATGAGCAACTCAATAAATAAAAGAGAACTACTATTTATAGTAGATATGCAGAACGACTTTTGCCTACCAGATGGTAAGCTTAGTGTTCCAAATGCAATGACCGATGTTAAAAGACTGACTCAATTCATACAGAAAAAGAGTAACAGCCTCCAGGCTATTATTCTGACACAGGATAGTCATCAGATTCAGGATATTGCACATGCTTGTTTCTGGATTGACAGCAACGGAGAGCATCCGTCTCCGTTCACAGTAATCAAACCGGAAGATATGGAATCGGATAAATGGAAAACCTCTGATCCTGAAAATACGGGATGGGCAAAGCATTATCTTAAGGCTTTAGCCAATGACGGAGAGTTTGTGCATATTATATGGCCGGAGCATTGCATTACAGGAAGCGAAGGAGAAGCGATTGTCCCTGAACTTATGAATGAGGTTGAAAACTGGGCAAGAAAAGGCAATCATTTCGAAATATTCAGAAAAGGAGAATATCCTTACACTGAACACTTTGGCGCATTAAGAGCCAATGTCGTTGTCGAAGATGAGAAGACAACACATCTGAATAAAAAACTGATCGAACGACTCGAAAGTTTTGATGTTATATATGTAGCGGGCGAAGCTAAAAGCCATTGCGTTGCTACAACAATAAAACAAATGTTGGAAATAAACGGATTAGCAGCGAAGATTGTTATTCTTGAAGACTGTATGAGCGATGTAGCCGGATTTGAAGGTGCAGCAACTCCTGTTTTTATAGAAGCAACCAATCAGGGTGCGCGTATTGCCAAATCTGTAGAAATAAATTAATAACTTATGATTATTCGCGCTTTTACTGATAACGATTTGTATAAATACACAACTATGAATGCAATACAGCAGTTGTTCCCAACTGCCCGTGTTCAGTATAAATTTACAAATCGTGGTGGCACATCTTTTCCGGAAGACTTTGCGGAAGAGATGCGTAAAGAGGTCGAACAAATGGCTTATCTTTATCTGACGAAGGATGAAGAGGAATTTATCCGCAAGCGTTGCTACTTTTTCACTCCTCCGTTTATTGATCTGCTAAAGGGATATCGCTTTAACCCTGATGAGGTAATTATTACCCAGAATGGCGGAGACCTTGATGTGAAAATTGAAGGCCTGTGGTACAGAACTGTGCTCTGGGAAGTTCCGCTTATGTCAATTATATCTGAGCTTTATTATAAAATGACCGGTCAGCATGAAACTGAAGGCTGGATTGAGAGAGCAGTAAAAAAAGCTTCTTCACTTAAAGCCATAGATGCTCATTTTTCTGAGTTCGGTACAAGAAGACGTTTTTCGTTTGATGTGCATGACAAGATAATTGGTATCCTTCAGGAACATGCCGGCAAATGCTTCATCGGAACCAGTAATGTATATCTGGCAATGAAATACAATACGATGGTTATTGGTACGCATCCGCATGAATGGTTTATGTATCATGGCGCTCACTACGGATATCGTATGGCCAATCGTATGGGAATGGAGAACTGGACACATGTTTACAACGGAGCTCTTGGTATTGCTTTATGCGATACTTTTACAACTGATAATTTCTTTCGTTTCTTTGACCGTAAGTTTGCAAAACTATTTGACGGTCTGCGCTGGGATAGCGGCGATCCGATAGAATTTACACAAAAGGCTCTTGACCGTTATGCCGAACTGGGAATAGACGCTAAAACAAAAACAATTGTTTACAGTGATTCTCTTGATGTGGAAAGAGTCCGGAAAATTAAATCATTCACTCAGGGCAAGATACGCGATGTTTACGGTATCGGAACAAACCTGACCAATGATGTGGGTGTAAAACCTTTAAACATGGTAATTAAACTGATGCAGGTGCAGCCTGAAGGTTATGACACGCCGGTGCCAGTAGTGAAGCTTTCTGACAGTGTAGGGAAGTATTCCGGTGATCCGGACGAGATTGATCTTTGCTTAAGAACTATCAAAATA
>JBOFDD010000188.1:0-17409 GCA_051646645.1 Bacteroidales bacterium
TTAAATTCTTTCTATCACTTAACATTACTAAAAACATAAAAATGAAAACAATTTTCTTCACTATCGCCTTATTCGTGCAAAGCACGATATTCTTTGCGCAAGAAGTAAGGATGACACAGAAAGAAAGTCAGGTTCAGGATAAAGGAACGCTGTATTTCCCCATCAACAGTGATCTTTTGCAGCGTCATTACCGGAATAATGCCGCATTACTCGACAAGTTAGATTCAATTCTGACCAATAAGTTAATACTAAAGAACCTCGATTCCATCATTGTCACATCGAGTGCATCACCCGATGGCAATCAGATAAAGAACGTACACCTTGCCATGCGCAGAGGGAAAGCATTAATCCGCCACATAGAGATGGGTTACCGGCACATTCCCCCGTCAAAAGTCAAGAATCCCCTTTTCACACCCGGGTGGGAATACATCGGGCAAGTAATAGCAGAAGATCCCGCATTCCCTTACCGGTCACAGGCACTATTAGCCATCAACGGTGGGACATCACAGGCAAGCATTGAGGCAGCATTAAGGCGAATAGAAGGAGGGAGAGCGTGGCGATATATCGTCAACAACTACCTGAGTCGTTATACGTCAGTAGCAACCGTTTTATATTATATAAAAAACATAGCCGTACCGATGAAGATTCAGGATGATTTGGTAGAAGTTCTCAAAAAGATAGAATTAGCAAATCCACCCGTAGCAGAAAAAGACAGCGTATTGGGATACGTCAAAACACCCGTAAAACCCATTAAGAAGCCATTATTTGCCGCAAAAACAAATTTACTTTTCGATGTCGCATCCCTCACGAACATAGAGTTGGAGGTACCCATCGGGCAGCGATGGAGTATTGCAGCCGAGTGGATCTTTCCATGGTGGAAGATGGATAACAGCCGGGAGCAGAGTAAGCGGAACAGAGCACAGTTGCTCAACGGAAATCTCGAAGGCAGATATTGGTTTGGAGACCGGAGCGAAAGACCACACATGACCGGATGGTTTGCCGGCGTAGGAGTTGGAGGCGGGCTATACGATTTCGAGTACGACACAAGAGGGTATCAGGGAGAATTTCTCATGACCGGAATAAGTGGAGGATACATACACACCATTGGCAAAAGCAAAAATTTAAGAATGGAATACTCACTCGGATTAGGATGCATTGGAACCGATTACAACAAATACGAATCCACCTTTGGAGAAGACCAGAAGTGGCACGCCATCCGTCAGGGCAGCGGAAGAACAATATGGTTCGGTCCCACAAAAGCAAAAGTATCTTTAGTCTGGATGTTAAACCGTAAAGTAAAAAGAGGAGAAAAACAATGAGAGCAAGACATGCAGCCATAGCGGCAGCCGTAACCGTTCTGTTCGCCGGATGTCACCGGCAGGAGATAGAAGATCCGGATCTGCTTACCGCACTTATTCCACTCAGCATCGATTGGAGTGAGTCACGCGTATCCGAAGAAAGCACAAATGCCGTATCGTGTTATTTTTTTCCACGTTCAGCAGCAGTAGCAACAGTACACGTAAGCAATAATATACATGCCACAAAGGTAGCCCTCGTACCAGGAGAATACGACATACTCATATTCAACGAAACAACAGACCAGAGCAGTTGGTCAGGCATCACGTTCGAGGACACAGGATCATTTCACGATTTTGCCGCACTTGGGCGGACAAACACAACAGGAGAAGGAAATCCGATATACACACCACAGGCGGGCGAGCACATCATCCACAATCCCGAGGCATTAGCGTGTTGGTCCATGGAAGGATTCGAGGTAACACCACAGATGATAGCCTACACGCAAGGCAGTAAAGGCACGTTAAGTGATGATCAGTGCAAAGAAATAGAGGAGTCCTTCTCTGCATTAGCAGGAATAAAACCCCAACCACGAACGACAGTATTAAGCACGGAAGTAAAGATCCGGAATCTGAACAATGCCTTTACACTTGGAGGAGTAATAAAAGGAATGGCAGCAGGCATATACATGGTATCGGGAGAAAAGAAACCACGTACGGTAACCGGGCTCTTCACATTTCCGGCAGATTCCAGCAAATGGGACAATCAAACAGATGGCAGCATCAGACAGAGCGTCCTCTGCTTTGGCAAATCCATAGCAGAGCCACAAGACTATGATTTTGAGTTACACGCCGTGCTTCAGTGGGGAGAGAATCCCAAGCCGTGGACGTGGGATGTTACCGGGCAGATTCAGCAATGCGAAGATCCCGATTTAAAAATCTCACTGGGCATATCAGGAGAAGCTCCGGACCAAGAGGTTGATCTTGGCGAGCTCAAAGAAGGCGTCGATGTAGGCGGATGGGAAGACGAGAACATAGACATAAAGAGCGTCGGAAGAACAGGCACAAAGGCATCAAATTAAAAATCCTAAAACTGCGTCCAAACATTCAAATAAATTATGAAAACAAACATTATAATTACGTTAAGCCTCATATTGCTCCCATCATGTATAAAGAGCGAATTGACGGACATATCCGGAGGAGCCGGGCACAGCGGAGTTATACACTTCAACACATACACCGGAAAACAAGGTCGGGCAGAAGACATAACAGACCTCAACACAGAGGGGACATCATTCCACATCTACGCCAAAGACTCCCATGACCGCCCCTATCTCATTAACGGAGAAAAATACCGATACGTAGCCGACGGGCAGTGGGAGTGGGAGAACGATCAGGAATGGAGTTCCGTAAAAAAATACCCCTTGATCTTCAATGCCGTGTATCCACATCAGAGCACAACAGATACCGAAGGGTTTGAATATAGTGTTTCATCAGAAGCAGCAGAACAGATAGATTTACTGCATGCACGAACACAGGCAAACACACGACCGGCAAACGGGAGCGTACCCTTTGCGTTTAAACACATTCTCAGCCGGATAGACTTCAAGGTCCTTACAGATCCATCTGTAAAAGCATATATCCAGTCCGTAAAAATATGGAACGTATGTAAATCAGCGCCATACCATTTTGCGGAAGGGTGGAAAGAAAAGAAGGCAGTAGAACATGAAAGTTTCACCTATATGCAAGTTCAGAATCCCGCTCAGAGCGTGAGTGGGTCAGCAACACTTGTAGGCAAGGTAACAGATGCAATGATGATGATGCCACAGCAGGTAGCAGACGCACCAGTATGGGTCAATCCCGCGACGTGGAATGAGCAGGCACTCGAGAAAGGAGCATACATAGAGCTCGTATACCGATTAACCGATCATCAGGGGAACGACATCACAGGATACGAAGATGCAAAAGAGCATCCCAACTACCCATCTGGCGGAGTCGGGCCCGAGCAGTTATTTATAAAAGTCGCATATCCCCTTCAGGCAGCGTGGAAGAGCGGCACGAAATACACATACACCATCAGTTTGGGAACAAAAGACTCAAGCGGAGGAATAAATACCGAAGATAACTTTGTAGACGAAAACGGCAAAGACACAGAGCTACCCGTTATCGATCCCAATCCCGGGACAGATCCCTCAGAGCCGATAAATCCCGGAGAGCCGGTTACAGATGCCGATAAAGTCATAGACTTTACCATTGGAATCAATCCGTGGAATACATAAACCACATAATAGACATTCCCATTTAAGTAATAGAAAGAATTTAATGTTATTACTTAATATCATTAAATTCTTTCTATTACTTAGAAACAAAACAAACAGAAAAAACAAAACAGCATCTGAAATAAAATTCACATGAATAAATCTTTAGCATTTGCGGCAGTTGCAGCACTCACAATATTTACAGGATGCAGCAAAGCCGAAGCACTCTCCGGGGAGAGTACAAACCAAGGTATCGTTGAAATAGCAACGGCAATAGGCAGCCGGGGGGCAGCAGTAAACCAGGTCAGTGATCTCACGCCGGGGACCTCGATGGGAGTCTATTGCGCATATACAGGACAGAACAGTTGGAACGACGAAAATACCCCCATTGAAAAAATGTTCAATAAGCAGCTCACAAAAAAAGCAGGAGAGAACATCTGGAGTTACAATCCCGGAGAAGAAGTGCGGTGGGAATTCACATCCATCACCGATAGGTACACATTCTTCGCATACCTACCCTTCGCAAGAGGGTTTTATACAAAAGAGCAGCAAGAGAAAGGAAACGGGATAGAGGTCCTCGGAACAGCAGTCGGAGTACCGGAGCTAAGTTACAAGGTACCCCATCAGCGGGTAGCCTCACAGCCCGATTTACTATTTGCTATACCACGTCGGGACAACCGTTACACGCACGGGGTAGTACAGTTAAGCATGCAGCATGCACTCTCACAAGTCACTTTTGCCGCACGCACCGAAAACTTCAATAAGAAGCCGGTCACAATAAAAAGCATAACACTAAAGGGCATAAAAAGCCAGGGAAAGGCACAGATAGACGGAGCGGAAATCCAATGGGAACTTACCGGAGAGCAGGCAAATATGCAAGTCAGCACTACCGGATCAGAAGAGATACCCGCATCATTGAGCCCTCACAAGTTAACAGCAGAGACAACGGAAAAAAAGGTACTTTCAACAGCCGACGGATCACTGTTTATGATTCCACAGGAAATAAACGGCACGAATAAAAAGCTCATAGTCATTCTTGAAGAGGAAGACGGGCAAGAGCTTGAGTTTGAGACAGAGTTAAGCGCCCCGGGTAATGGATCATGGATAGCCGGAAAAGCATATCAGTACACCATAGTTTACACAGGGCAGGGCGAGATACCCTATTCGATCAAAGGAGAAATCTCCCCGTGGAATATACAGGAAATAAATGAGCAGATCCCCGGCACATATTTGAGCGTATCGCAGCAGAGTATCCGGGTAAAAAAAGGCAAAAGCACACAGGTATACTTTTCCACAGACGGGACCCCCGTATCCGCACGCTACAAGCCGGAGGGGGGAAGTTGGACATCATTGGAAAGGGAACAGGATTCATACCCCATTCCATGCAGCAACTGGAATGTCGGAAAATATACGATAGAGATAAAAGCCGGCAACCTTTCGCGGGAAATTCCCCTTGAGATTGAGTCCGCCTGACCGCTTCAAAATAATGAGTCATTCTATTTTTTGGAAACACAGGCAACAGGCAGAAAAAGACTAAAAATATCTCAAAAAACAGAGTATTAAGTAATATCAATAATTTACTGAGACATTTTAAATATGCATCAAAGGTTAGATTATCTCGAAAAATGTTACAGTAAATTTTTTCTATCACTTAAAATCAATTCAAATGAAACATATAGCAAATATTTATTTCATCATAATTGCACTTCTCACCACGGGAATTAGCAGTTGCACGACGCAAGACACAGAATTCACACAAGGCAGCACAGCAGCAGAGGTAGAGATCCTTGCCGACGGGCGTTTGCGCGTACCCTTTACCGTGCAGGTGCCACAGCACAGCATCGTACAGACACGGACAAGCACAGAGCAGGACAGCCGGGAGAAGCAGATAGATAACATCTATGTCATGGTCTTTGACCGGGAGAACTCAGCAAAAGTACAGTGCGCCGAAGGCGTACACCGGGAAAGCACCGGAGAGATGTACACGATACTCAGCACATACCCAAAACCCGTACGGATATTTTTTCTTGCCAACGTATCAAAGGCGATGGAGGAAGACCTCAAATCCGTCAACACACTTGAGGCATTCATGACACTCAAGGAATCCCGTGCAGTTTTCGCAGAAGCAGGGTATCCACTCTCAGGAAAGGGAAATGATTTGAGTGAGATTTCCCGGGAAAGCATGAGTGGATTAATTGCAGAGATCAGTCATGCGTATGCACGCATAGATATACAAACAGAAGAATCAGTAAATTTCCATCTTTCCTCGGCATACATATACAAAGCACCGAAAGAAGGATATTTGAATGAGCAGGAGCAAATACCTGAAAATTTAGGAGGAGCAGTCAGCGGTTCAGAAATCAAAGAAGACAGCGGAATTATTTCCGGGATATACACCTTTGAGAACAACGGAAGCCACCCCACCGACATCATTATCCGCTGCACGAACGCCGGGTATCCGGAAGGATATTACAAGATACGCGTACGATACGGAGCAGACAGCGACAAAAAGTACGACATACGTCGCAACACCCATTACCGGATAAAGTTAACAGGCATCAAAGGTCCCGGCTACGCGACGAAAGACGAAGCAGAGCAAAACGGACCGGGAAACATCGAATACACCATTACAGTAACCGATGAAAACTCGCATGACATTGAGATAACCAATGGAGAATACTACCTCGGGGTAAGCAACAGTGAAGTATGGTTTTACGGTTTTCCCAATCCCGACGACGGAGTAGAAAATAAGGAGACGGAAGTCATCCTCACAACGCTCACCATGGGCATTAGTGAAGGAAATAAATTACCGGCATCACGTAGCATAACAACAACAACACCGGGAATCACCCTGAAAAATGCGCAGGAGATAGACGGGGCACAGGCAGGGCAGGCGATAGATATTAAGGCTGTGCTCTCTTCTGCAGCGATAGATGGAGAGATAACCATTCGGGTAGGCAATCTCCTCAAAAAAGTTATTGTAAAGAGCCGTAAATACATAAAACCCGACATCACACCCTCTGGATACATTCGTGTTGAGGACGTTACAAGAGCAATCATTTCCGGTGAAAACCCGAATGATTTTTTACGTTTTTCCCCAAATGCCAGCCAATATCCGGGCAGTGCAACCCCCGAGTTAGACAATGGCGGAGGGAACCTCTATCTTTGCGCACCCGACTATCAGGATGGAGAGAATTTGCGTCGGGCAGAAGCTTTTCTCTCACGAAAAGGGAATAAAGGGCGATTAAAAGTATCCTTTACACAGGAGCACTTAAAGATCAACGGAGGAAAGTACGAAGAGCCCGAAGGCGGTAATCGTTTTACGACTCCGTACAGCAATGACAACACAGAAATCAGCAAGCGGGCAAATTCCTACATATTACCAATCCCACAGCAATCGGTAAGCTACCGTATTTCGGTTCAGCGGGTAAACGATTACTGGAAAGGCACGTGGGATGCCGGGCACGGAGCTAAGGGCATCTTCGGGAAGTACGTTGCGGGGAATACGCTTGAGAGCAACAGCAATTGGAAGCCAGTGATTGTATGGGCAGACTTTCCCGTTATCAACCGGTTTGACGTCAAAGATATTTGTTCAAACTACAAGATAAAGGAAGGAGCACCAAATCTCGTAGCAGAGAGATACGAGAGCGATGGGATCAACATAAAGCTTGTAGGGGACTTCTCGGCAGAGGGCATACATCAGGGCAAGGGAGGAAACATCATATTGGCGGCAGCCAAAGCCGACGGCAGCATTCTCTGGTCTTGGCATCTTTGGATAACCCAACGGACAAGCGAGGATACCGATATAGAGATCCCAAGCGGGCGTAAAACCATGGATCGTAATCTGGGAGCACACAGTTCAGGGAATAGCGGCAACAATACTGATTCTTACGGACTTCTCTTCCAGTGGGGGCGTAAGGACGCGTTCCCCGGTTCAGCAAGTGTAAGTTCCGGAGTTGAGCAAACCATATACAACAGGGATAAAGCAGGAATATTCGGAGAAGAGATTGGCAACATAAGAGATGCAAATAATTTCACAACAGTTTCGATGTCTGTACAAAATCCCGCAACCTATTACCGCCATAAGGAAGATTGGGCAAGTAATGAGGCAGATCCCGCACACCAGAAGAAGAACCGATGGATTTATCTGGAAGAAGATCCAGAGGGAACAGGGAATTCAAATCTGTACTACGAGCAGGGAAAGAAAACCATTTACGATCCGTGTCCGCAAGGATACCGGATACCGTGGGGATCAAACTGGAGTCAGTTTTCATCCAATAGCTTCAGCTGGTCTACGGCGGGAAATACCCCAGCTGGTCGGGTCTATACTTCGAACCTATATCCGGCAGCCGGTTACCGGTCGCAAGAGAACGGGACATTAAAAGGCACCGGAACGGAAGGAGATTACTGGAGCGGGTCACCAACCGAAAGGACTTTTGCCTTCCACCTTAATTTCAGTCAATCAGTAATGAATACCAGTTCATTTAGTTCACGAAGATCCGATGCGTTAAGTGTTCGTTGCATTCGGGAAGAGTAAGATTATAGAGACAAACAGAAAGCTATCTGGTTCGTGATACACGAACCAGATAGCTTATTTTTATGCCAAACATACACAACAGTACTGCAAAACCTTTTAGAGAGCAAGCATATATAAGAAAGAGTTACACAGGAGTAAAAGGAGTAAATACAGAGTTTAAATAACCCCACAAACACCCCAAATCTACTTTTTTCTCCCCTTTTGTAACCTCTTTCCTCTTCAAGCACTCTAACGCATAAACCACTAAACAAACACCAAGAGTAAACACAGAGTTTAAACAGCAGTCCAGGAAATAGGCACAAACATCCACTAACCACACATATAGCAGAGCAAGCATATAAATAGAGGTGGAATTAATTTAGTGCATACTTAACTCTACCAATAGGTTTGTTGTTGATCTTATTTATATATTGCAGGATTGTAAATGCACAAATCTACGATTGATATTCCCTAATTCATTTACCAAATCTCCTGCGAATTGCTTGCATATTTCCAGATATTTACCGAATATTACATATAAGTTGTGCATACGCTGATTGAGTATTAAAAGATTAGATACCTTTAAGATGCTATATTTCAGTAATATGCGCAACTTTTTAAGAGCCATTTTATTATCTTTTTAATTCCGCCAACGGGTATTACTTATAATTCAGAAGGGAAAATTTTTTATGCAGATCGGAGAAATGTTGATAAGGTTGAAAGTTTTTTGGATTGCTAGTTTCATAGAACGAACATATAATCTATTCTTGCTTCCATTTGGCCAAGCGCTTTCTAATTTCTTCAGAAGGAAGTCTTTTATTTACTTTAGTTAGCTCAGTTAATTTCTCAATGCCAATGGAGTGAGAGATGATCTTGTGCTCGATAAGCATGTCAAAAACATATAGGATGCCACTGACAATTGTTCCTGATGCACTGGCAGACTTTCTAAGTTTTCCATCTCCAGTAAGTAATCTATAAGAGTTCTGTTGAGCATAAAGCCAAACAGAGCAGTCTTCAAAAGAAACATTATTGTCACAGCTAGCATGAAAAGCAGCAGTTTCGGCAACCTCAATGGGGGAATATTTCTTGATAAATAAACGGCTATAGCCGTAAGACAAGACTTTCATTTTCTGATTATGCCCTGTTAATTCATTGATTATAAAATCGTTAGTATGTATAGAAAGGGGCAATAGAAAGAATTCATCTAACAAATCAATAGATAAAAGATCTATAAAAATGTTTGTGTCATTAACTACAACAGTCTCCATTTCAGATGAAATTTAATTCAGATCTTACCTCACTAACTGATTTGCATAATAATGAAGCTGCTTTTGATATTGATATAATTTCATCTGATATAGCACGGAAAACCAAAGAGATAAATCGATCGGAGGTCTCTTTGGGGAAGCGGCTCAAAGAGGCCTGTTCCTTTAATTCTGGGTATTGATTCTTTTTAATGCAATAACCTTTATATCGATTGTCAGTTATAATATTTAGTTCTTTTGCTTTATACATCAATGCATCTATAGAAATGCCAAACTGTTTCTGAATAGGGATAAGTTCTTGTAACGAGATCTCTTTGCGTGAAGCTCCAATTAATTTGATAAACTGTTTACTCGGAATAAGCACCTCATTGGCAAATAGATTACAAAAATTCTCAATCTCTTTTTGAGAGAAAATATCATCAAAACTCAGTAGTAAATGGCCCAATTCGTGAAAGGCGGTAAAACGCAATCTTTCAGACGGAAAATTTTTATTAAGAACAATAATGGGATTTTTTTTATTAATAAAGCCACTTAATCCGTCAAAATCTTTAGACGCATCTAACTCAATCACCTTTACATTGTTTTCTTCAAGAATAGATACAACATTGCTTATGCCATCTTCTCCTAGATTCCATAAATCTCTAAGACGCTTAGCTTGGTTTTTCACATCGTTTGCCGATTGAATTTTAATGTTAGAAAGATCAATATTAAAATCATTATTCACTTCTAATATCTCTTCTATTTCGAAATATCTTTCAATATTATCAATAACAAGCTCTTGAATACTGTGTATCTTGGTAGAACCCAGTTTGTTTTTTTTCCTAAATTCAACTTCAGTAAATTCAAATTTATATGGTCTGAAAAAATAATCAATAGAGACGTCTAACGCATTCGATAAAGCAATAAGAATACTACTATCTGGCATCATTTTACCTTTTTCATACTTCGAGATAGATTGTTTTGATACAACATTCCCCATAGATTCACATAAGGCATCCATTGAAAACCCTTTCATAAGTCTAGCTGATTTTAAACGCTGTGCTAATATCTGTTCCATATATGATTATTTTAGGTTTACAAAAGTATGAAAAAAATTTTATTTGTCAACTACATAACAGCTGTTTAACTATATGTGTTCATTGATTTAAACAATATACTTATACATTCATAGAACCTGAATACTAATAGTATTCAGGTTAATGCCATTTATGCAGATTTCTCAATAGCCATATTCTGTTGTTTCCCCAGATCATTGTATTGCTTAATATTGAAGCCAATTGACAATAACAATAGGGAAAGAAGAATTTTCCAGTAGATAGATGAAGCGTATATTCTTGAAATTAAAAGAATAAGTATGTTCCTCCGACTTTATTTCCCTCCCCTTTTGTAAATTCCTCTAAACACCAAGAGCTACACAGAGTTTAAACAAAGGCACAAACACCAAGAACCCCACATATAGCAAGCATATAAATAGAAGTATATAAAAATAGATATATAGAAGTATGTATAAATACAGAAATATAAAAATAGAAGAATACAGAGTCACACAGGAGTAAAAAGAGTTAAACAGAGTAAAAGGAGTAAATACAGAGTTTAAATAACCCCACCAACACCCCATCTACATTTTCCTCCCCTTTCGTAAATTCCTCTAAAAGCAAAGAGTTACAAAGAGTCACACAGAGTAAGCATATAAAAGCAAAGAGTCACACAGGAGTAAAAGGAGTTAAACAGAGTAAAAGGA
Organism: Bacteroidales bacterium; assembly: GCA_051646645.1. Taxonomy (GTDB): domain Bacteria; phylum Bacteroidota; class Bacteroidia; order Bacteroidales; family UBA7332; genus UBA7332. The sequence goes on from JBOFDD010000188.1 coordinate 11,076, forward strand.
GTAGACACAGAGTTTAAACAACGCACTAACCTACTAAACCACATATAGCAAGTATAGAAAAATAGAAGTATATAAAAATATAACCATACAAGAATAGAAAAATATAAAAATAGAAGAATAGAAGAATACAGAGTTTCACAGGAGTAAAAGGAGTAAATACAGAGTGACACAGAGTTTAAATAACGCACTAACCTACTAAACCCCACATATAGCAAGCATATAAAAACAGAAGTATATAAATACTTAAATATAGAAATACAAGAATAGAAAAATAGAAGAATACAGGAGTAAAAGGAGTTTCACAGAGTAAAAGGAGCAAACACAGAGTTTAAACCACCCCACCAACACCCCCATCTACTTTTTCTCCCCTTTTGTAAAAATTCCTCTAAAAGCAAAGAGAAACAGATAGCTACACAGAGTTACACAGGAGTAAAAGGAGTACACACAGAAAAAACATAGCAATAAATATTAGTTATTTCTAATCAGCGAGCAATGAGAGAAGTCTTATAGCTTCTCTTCCGAGATAAGTTCTTCGGGATTAGCCGGAATAAACCGGAGAAAGTCACAGGAGATCCAGCCGTATGAAAAAATACCCGGATTTTTTTTAATTCTCCCTTTACGTATTCTGAAAGACCGATAATGCTTCATCAATCCGAGGTATGAATTTAGGCGTACTTGCAGGAAGTACGCCGGATCATTAGTCTTAGTAGAGATACAGGACAATACATTTGTAAAATTACGGAAAGTCCTCTCATGAACATATATACGGTAAGGTTTTATTACTGCACCCAAATAAGGTATTCCATGCTCCGCTCTTTGCAAATATATTTTTTTTGGGTGCAGGGTAAGTTTAAGATTACATTTCAGGTACTCATTAATACGAGGTATAAGATCTTTTAACACCTCTTTAGAGGAGTGAACAAGAAAGAAGTCATCGACATACCTGCCATAGTGCTTTATTTTCAATGATCTCTTGACGAAATGGTCAAATTCATTCAAATAAATATTACTAAAAAGTTGAGAAGTTAAGTTTCCGATAGGAAGTCCGCAATTGGGAGAAGAGAGGAAAAGGCTTTTATCCGGTGGCAGCCCCTTACGTTCACTGTTCCAGTCAGCACAATTTATCACGCAGTTATCAACGGGATTATGCAGAATAAGGACTTTTGACAAGTAGACAATAAGTTCATAATCGGGAGAAAATCCCGCATCTTCAATTTTCTTTCTCGCCCCTTCAAAACGCTTGCTCAGCGTATCTAAAACCATTTTGAGCAATCTATTACGATCAACAGCCATAAAGTAGCCAGAAATATCCAGTTTGAGGACATAGCACTCTTTGGTAAAGTTTTCGGAGCAGCTTCGAATATGATGATCCAGTCGTTTAATTCCGTACATTGTACCCTTTCCCTTTCGGCAAGAATAGCTGTCATCAATAAATGTCGGTTCAAAGATCGGATTTACATAATTAAAATATAAGTGATGTATGACTCTGTCCGCAAATCCTGCTGCAAAGATCTCTCGTTTGACCGGGTCATTAATCATAAACACATTACACGGTCCTACCTGATAGGTTTTATTGATAAGTTCGTGATAAAGCCTGACGAGATTATCTTCCAGGTTTAGCTCAAAGCGTATCTGTTCGTTTGTGTTCCGTTTATTTTTGCGGGCGCAGTAATAAGCGGTAAATAAATCTTCGAGAAGATTGACATTCATATTTTCGTCGGAATATTCCATAGCATAAAAAAAAAGAAAACAGACCTAAAAGTATCCGAAATCTTAGGCTTTTAAAGCGGTTTTTAAAATGTTTCAGTAAATTATTGATATTACTTAAGTAATTGAAAGAACAGGGTGATAAATTCTGAACGCAACGAACGGGGAAGCCGTAAGCCTGGTTGTTGTTGTTCTCCGGGTTCACGTTGCTGCTGTTGAAGTTCAAGTTGTAGCCGTTGGTGCTGTTGTTCGGCGTACAAGACCAATAGTAACCGTTCGTGCCTTGGTTGTTAAGCGTGCCATTGCTGTTGTTGCAATAGCTTGAAAACAAGATCAAGCAAAAAAAAGTAGTTATTCCCCTCCCGATCATACCGGAGTGTATAGACGAACATTTCAGCTATTCAGTTATAAAACGGGTCATGCTGTATTCTCTCAGTTTCGCACCCCTGTTTGTCCATTTTGGAAAAAACAGGTTTATTATAAAAGGAGTAGGATACAGGACCCGGTGAAATTGGAAAGACATCTTGCAGATTATGCACCACAACGGTAAGCCGGTGATACCTTTTCTCTCAGAGGTATCTATTACCTACCAATCATTTGATTTAGATGCAGGTAAACTACTGAATTTATCGGTATCTCTTCTCCGCACCTTGACGCGGAAGAACTCTGACCTAACCCTGTTCTTAAAAAGTTGTTTTTAGAATTTCCTCATAAACATAAGGATGAAATCGTTTATATTTTTTCGAGATAATCTTAGGCTTGATGCATATTTAAAATGCCTCAGTAAATCATTAATTTTACTTAAACTCAGAATCATGCCGACTAAAACCCTCAGCCCTCAGCATGAAAAAGCAGAACAGCTTCTAAATCACAGTCCAAAATTAGAGTCCATCCCGGCTTTTTGAAACATAGAAAATGGTTTCAAAAATAGCCAATATCATTATTAACGTCCGAAAGAGGCTGCCGCTTCTTTTTTTATTACAGCTTTGTGCCATGCAGCAAGCTGTTTGGAGACCGAGTCATTTTTAAGTGTAATTTGCGCCATTTTTTTCAATGGGATTTGCTTAAGATCAAACAGTAGTCTTATATGAAGTTTTACTACCTCCATATGCTCTCTGGCTTGAAGTATATGTCCTTGTTTATCTTCACTCAGGCTTGCCCGGTAGACAGCAATAAGCAGATTCATCATCTCTTTTTTTAGCTCCTCCCCCAAAGAGTAGCGGTATTCGCGTTTCATGTGCTGAGTTGAATTAAAAAATTCGAGAAGCAAATCATACGCAGCCTTAAAAACCGGGAGTTGATTATAATTCATACGAAGAGCGAGTTATTTGCCAGATATTTTTTGAGTTCACATACGAAATTCATGCATTCCATAGGAGTTTTGCTTTCTACCGGAAAGGAGCGGACCTTTGAGATGATCACATTCTGCAGTGGTATATGATGATCGCTTTCGTTTATTTGCGGGAGCACGCGAGAAGCGTCGGAGGTTAGTTGTATATCATTTTTCCAAAGCAGGAAAGTATCATGAGATATTTGTTCACCTACATTTAGCTCAATAATAGTTGGTGATTCGGAAATAACATCGCATATATTTTTTATTGCAGCGATGCAGGACGTAGGGAAGCCAAGACTTACCACCTCAGTATTAAGATATTTCACGTACTTTTTTTTTACCTGATAGGCTTTTACGTGATTAAAGAACAGGCAGGAAGATTGCTCGTATGCCTTCCAGAATAGACCTTCGAGATGCAAGTATATCCGGTCCCTGTTATTTTGTTCTGTTTGTAGAATTTCTTTAAGTCTCATAAAAATATAAACGCAATTTTTTTTGGATAAAAAAAATAATCCGCCGGAAAGATCCGGCGGATTAGAAAGCTATTTTCAAGCTTTTAAAACAAAGGAGTTACCCCAATGATATTACTTAAGTAATTGAAAGAATTTACTGTAACATTTTTCGAGATAATTTTAGAGGATGTTTTTATTTTTCGAAATGCGGATTTAGCGGGCTAAATCAAGGAGAGAAAAATATAAACAGACCTAAAAGTATCCGAAATCTTAGGCTTGATGCATATTTAAAATGTCTCAGTAAATTTTTGATATTACTTAATAAAAAGGCAGGGGGATCAGTGATTGGTAAGACACCCACAACAGCACAGACCAGTACTGAGTCCCACCGCCTCTATTTTATTTGTAAAAGAGTTTCACAGGAGTAAAAGGAGCAAATACAGAGTTTAAAGGAGCAAAGGGTAAAACTTCCGTGTCCGCGTATAAAGCAAGCTATTCCGTGTCCGCTTCAAACCCCACAAACGCCAAATCTAATTTTTTCTCCCCTTTCGTAAAACTTCTCTCTCTCTCCAAGCTCAGCCGCTGCCAAGCTCCCCACCCTCACCAACCGAAAAAAAAATTTCTGCCGCCACAGGCGGCTTCGTACGGGGGGTTTCTAAGACCCCCCGGAATGAAGAAATGAATCGAATGAACTACCCACAAGGGGTAGTCCTATTGAGGAACGCAACGAACGGGGTAGCCGAAAGCCTGGTAGTAGCTGAACTCCGGGTACACGTTGCTGCTGTAGAAGCTCAAGCTGTAGCCGTAGGTGCTGGTGTAAGGGGTACGAGACCAATAGTAACCGCCCGCGCCTTGGCTGCTAAGCGTACCATCGCTGGTGTTGCGAAAGCCGGAAGCCGGGAGGAATTCTCCGCCTGTACCTGTGGATGTTGCACCACGACCGAAGTAACGCCCGTTGATGCCGCTAACTGTTTTCCAATTGGAATATGTAGCTCCAAATGTTTTATTTTCTTCCGTTGTCGGTGTGCGCCATTTGCCGTTGTCCACTGTTCCGCCACTGATTTGAGATTTGCTTAATCCTACCAATTTACACGGATCGCCTTTGCCCGCTTTTACATTATCAGGAGTCTGAGGCGGGAAGGTTGAACCAACAGTCCAAGCGCTGTTCCATGTCGTTGAAATAGTTGTCACATCCCATACTACTGTCGCAGCAGAGCTTGTAGCACTCCACGCCAAAACAGACCCGAACTGGAACATAACGCCTGGATTCGTTGGATCCTTGGTTAACATAAGCCTGGCAGTGCTACCTGCCCCATGTACGTAAATACGGGGCGCGGCTACGCCGGACTCAGAAATATGGTTTAGAAACTTAGCCGTATATGTATTACCGCTTACCGAAGACGAAGACTTAACATTCAACGTCAACCCGTTATTCGATACGAAAACATCACCGGATGTTGCTGAAATAGGTGTCGATGAGCCACTCGAATACCAACCGTCAAACGCATAACCCAATTTTGCAGTCGCAGTAGACTTGAAAGGAGTTTCAAAAACACCTGATGCACTCGTCGGACTTACAGTTCCGCCAGTAGTACTTACTGACCCATCTGTCATTGCACTGAATTTTACCGTGTATTTCGTTTCTACAAACCTCGCCTCATATGTATTACCGTTTACCGAAGACGAAGACTTAACATTCAATGTTAACCCATCATTCGATACATAAACATCATCCGTCGTACTTGTAGTAGTGATCTTAGTACTTCCATCATACCAACCGTCAAACGTATAATTAGTTTTTACAGACGCAATAGACTCGATATAAGTTCCAAAATTAGCGGATGCACTCGTCTTGCTTACAGTTCCTCCGGTAGTACTTGTTGACCCATCAGTCATTGCAAGGAATTTTACCGTGTACTTGTTTGCTGTAAACTTAGCCGTATATGTCTTACCGGTCTCGTCAGACGACAAGGTTCTTGTGATCGTTGCTTCTGTCTCAACCTTAGTGTTTTTTTCATCATACCAGCCCGCAAACGTGTGACCTTCATTCGCCGTAGCCGTAGAACTGAATGATGTTCCCGGTAATCCACTTTGAATACCTGGCAAGCTTACAGTTCCCTTATTCGTATCTTCCGAAACAAAATTTACCGTGTAAGTTGCAAACTTAGCCGTATAAGTCTTCGTGTTTACTTCCAGCGAAGACTTAACATTCAACGTCAACCCGTTATTCGATACGAAAACATCACCGGATGTTGCTGAAACAGGTGTCGATGTGTCCCCTTCGAACCATCCAACTAAGAAATAATTCTCGTTTGGCGTAGCCGTAGAGCTTATCATCTTTCCGTTCTCTGCCGTCTGAAGTCCGGAAGGAGTTACCGTTCCATTGGATTCTGCCACAAAGCTTACGCCGTAATTCGATAAAATTTTTCCAACTACCCGATACGAATGACCCCGCTTTAATATACCATAATCCAGTTTTTGTGACGTCCCTTCAACCTCTCCGCTCTTCGTTGTCAAACGAATACCGCTAATGCTGAACTGCGTAGAGTTTTTTTCATCTACAATGAAAAAAACCTTATCACTGGATACCGATGAACTACCTAAGCTCGAAAAGTTCAGAGGTACCTTATAACTTGCCGATGACCCAATTGGCTGCCAAATATTATAGGGATCCTTCCATGATTTTATTAATTCAGGAATATTCACAGCAGCTTTTTCATACGTATTCTCTATCTCTGCATTTAGCGCAGTGAATTGGTCACTCTCAGCATTCAATACCAACTGAAAGCGTGTGAATACAGGTACAAACAACAAATTCGGCAACTGACTTATCGCCGAAATA
>JBOFDD010000189.1:0-8228 GCA_051646645.1 Bacteroidales bacterium
AAATCCTAAAATCATTGACGGTGTTTTCGTTGACTATTACGGATCAAGCGCACCAATCAGTGCGGTTGCTACTATCTCAACTCCTGACGCAAAAACAATCACGATCACTCCGTGGGAAAAAAATATGATTTCGGTTATCGAAAGAGCTTTAATGAACTCTGAAGTTGGAATCACTCCTGAAAACAACGGTGAAATGATCATTCTTCGTATTCCTCCATTGACAGAAGAAAGACGTAAGCAACTTGCTAAACAATGTAAAGAGGAAGCAGAAAAAGCTAAAGTTAGTGTTCGTAACGCTCGTCGTGATGCTAACGAAGCTCTTAAGAAACTTATGAAAGAAGGTCTGCCTGAAGATGCTGAAAAAGATGCTGAAGCTCAGGTTCAGAAAAAACATGACGTTTACATTAAAAAAGTAGACGAACTTTACGGAATCAAAGAAAAAGAAATCATGACGGTTTAATCTCGTAATGAGATCTTAGCATACAACCGGGGCTGTCTGCAGAGTCTTGCACTTTCAAAGACAGTCCCTGTTTTACTTTTATAAATTTATATGACAGGAATTGTTATTAAAAATACCGGGAGCTGGTATTTGGTTAAAACCGAAGACAACCGATTGATCGAATGCAAAATAAAAGGAAATTTCCGGCTTAAAGGCATTCGTTCTACTAATCCTATTGCTGTTGGCGATATGGTTGTTATACGAATAAACAACGAAGGACAGGCAATGATTCAGGAGATCAAAGACCGTAAGAATTATATCGTCCGTCGTGCATCCAATCTTTCGAAGCAATCACATATCCTTGCTGCTAATATTGATCAGGCTTTTCTGATTATTACACTTAAAGCACCGGCTACAACGACTACGTTCATTGACCGGTTTCTGGCATCGGCTGAAGCTTATCGTATTCCTGTAGAAATTCTTATTAATAAAGCGGATGCTTTAGATGAAGATGAACAAGAATACGCTGAAGCAATTACGCAATTATACACACAAATCGGATACCCGACTCATCTCATTTCGGCTAAGACGGGATTAGGACTGGATGATCTTCGCGAAAAGATAAAAGGGAAAATCACTTTACTTTCCGGACATTCAGGAGTTGGTAAATCAACATTGATCAATGCATTAATTCCGGGATTAAGTCTTAAAACAGGCGATATCTCAGAATACCATCAGCAAGGAATGCACACAACCACTTTCTCCGAAATGTTTGAAACACCTGAAGGTGGTTATATTATTGACACTCCGGGCATTCGCGGATTCGGTACAATAGATTTTAAGAAAGAAGAAGTTTCGCACTTTTTCCGCGAAATATTCGAAATATCCAAAGACTGCCGCTTCAACAACTGCCTTCACATTAATGAACCGGGATGTGCTGTTCGCGAGGCTTTAGAAAATCATTATATCAGCGAATCAAGATATAACAGCTATCTGAGTATTCTTGATGATGAAGAGGAAAACAAATATCGCTGATAACTATTACTCTTTTTTTTAAGACAAGAATTAGCAATTATGAACAAGTTGATCTATATATTATTATTTATCTCGTCTTCTTGTTTTTCTATTTTCGCGAATACAGATGAGGCTCAGGCTTTTAAAGCATTTCAGACAATGAAATGGGATAAAGCAGCTTCTTTGTATTACGAAATACTTCATTCCGACACGCCCCTAAGCTCGAGCGAGCAATATGGCAGAGCTATTATTTCGGCTACCCAGGCAAGAGACTCTGTTAAGACATTTTTCTTTATCAATAAATTGAATGAACATTCGAATTATTCTGAAGACTATGTCAATGCGATAGAACAGGCTCTTGATCTGGAAAAGAAAAAGATGCTCTACGAACCTGTATTGGTATACATCTGCAGCTTAAGCAAAAAGGAGTGTACGAATATACAAAATCATATTCTCGAAAAATACAATAAGGAAGCCAGATTTCAGGATGCTTTCAGAGTACTAAACCGTTTATTGACTCATTACCCAGGTGACAATAAACTTATTTTTTCGATTGCACAGTTAGAAACATTGCTTGGTAAATCTGACAATGCTATTCTTTATACAAAACAGATACTTGTAAATGATCCGCATGATCTTGATGCAAATCTGCTTTTAGGCAATTTATATCTGAAAAAATCAGAGAATCAGATAGACTCACTAAAGACAGAGCTTAAATCGAAAAAAGGATCGCTCAAACGCAATGACCTTATTGACTATCAGATTTCACTAAAGAAAATAATTCAGACCAATCTGAATCAGGCTGACTACTTTTTAAATAAAGCAAACCAGATCAGATCAAACTTTTATATTCGCAACAATCTGAATTTTATCAAAAACATCAGAGAAGAGAATACAAAAGCAATGATCCGGCTTAAACTTATCAGCGTAGAAACTCTACTTCCTTAAAAGCATAAAGACGGGTTTCTCCTGTCTCTGTTTTCAGCTGAAGATGCCCGCTTGGCTGAATAGAGATAATGCGTGCAGTAAACTCCCCATTTTCATCTCTATAAGCAAAATAACCCTCTCTGCGATATAAACAGTGCATATATCTGTCATGCAAAGCAACAGGACCTTCGCTGATCAGATTGAGATAATTTGTATATATACGGGAAGCAATCTGCTCAAGCAAAGATTCCAGATCGTAATCTGCACCTGTAATCTGCTTCAACGATACCGGATTTGGCGCATCGCTTACAAAGAGTGTCTGATTCACATTTAAGCCAATACCTATGATACTTTTAGACAAATGGTCGGATATTAAATCATTCTCGATTAATATGCCGGCTATTTTTTTTTCTTTCCAGTAAATATCATTCGGCCATTTAATCGAAAACCCCTCATCAAACTTCAAAAGCTCCGTTACAATAGACACTGCCACAAGTTCCGATAAATAAAACTGATCTTTTGCATGCAAAAAATCAGGATAAAGAATCAAACTAAACGTAAGATTTTTATCAGGTTCCGATTCCCAGCTATTTCCGCGCTGACCTCTGCCCTGAGTCTGAGATGTACACCAGACAAGCGTTCCCTCCTCCAGTTCTTTCTCCTGACTCAATGCTCTCAAATAGTTATTGGTTGAATCGATCTCTCTTAATTTTATTTTCATTCCGAGTGACATAACTTGTGAGTTTATTAATGAGGTCGTCTCGACTTTTGGGAACGGAGGGAATAGTTTATAAAAGACCCAATATCGTTATTAATTTTGCCTCTTTCTGCCTCATTTTCCGCTTTACTATCTTGCAATAGCCCGCTATTGCTTTGCTAATAAAGCAAAAAAATGAGTTTGAAACAGACTAAAATTAATTAACGCCCAAAAGTCGAGATGACCTCTATATTTACGACGAAGCAAATGTAAAAAAATAATTCATAAAAAAATTCCATAACACAACGATTCCGGTTGCTATTAGCTTTGATATATAAAACCGGTATGCCGCAAAATGTTTAAACAAACTGTTCGCCCATTTTTGTGAAAACGCATATATCACGCCATTATTGATTGATAAACCAATAAGTGCAATAAACATAAACTGAAAATACTCCCCTGCCACATCCGGATTAGTACTGTGAAATGTCCATATCCGGTTCAACAGAAAATTCGTTGTCGCTGCAATTAAAAAACCTGCAGAATTAGCCAGGTATTTATTCTGACGCATCTTTTCTTTCACGAACCAGGTAGAGCCAAAATCAACGACTGTACCTGTAGCTCCAACAAACGCGAACTTGATAAATTGTGATAGCATAAGTAACAAAAATTGATCGGATAGAGCATTACTATCCGATCAATTGAATAATTAGTTTGCCTGAATTTCTATTTTATAGTTCTTCCGGTTAGCCCACCAGCCATTCATTGGCAAATCTCTAACCAGAAATCCGAGGTTATACTCACCCGGACTTAACTCAAAGTCTGTATCAAAAGTAATTATTTTTGTACTATCAGGCAATAATGCAAATTCATTTACCACAATATCCTTCTGATAATAATCTTTCTTTTTACGGTGAACAACGCAATCAACCGACAATCCGGTTCCTCCTGCCGGCGTAAAATGCAACGCAAAAGGATAGGGATTCGTGATCTTGACCGTCAGATTCATTCTTTGATCAGCATAAGGTACTACAAAGTCTGCCTTGTTTTCTATTGCAACTGTGACCTTATGCGTTGGCACATATCCGTGTTTTACGAAATAATTAAAAACCTTTTTGTTGGAAAGAGTTAGCTGGTGATCCCCTGCATCAGATTCGACAATCACACTCTTTCCGATCCAGTCCTGATCTATATTCCAGAATCCGTACTGACTGTTGCGGTGGGTCCACTCCTGCTGACTATTTGATTTACCTCCCGTATAGAAATTATACAGAGCAGCATTTGAATAAGAGCTTTTCATCACTACAGGCATATCGCCGGCAACTTTATGAATCTCTTTCATCGGAGCTTCATAACCAAATCCCATTGCTGGAATAATGATCCAGTTAAAGATCAGATTTAACCGGGCAATAACGAAAAGTAATAGTGTGAATAGTGATGCATTTCTGACATAACGGTATTTTTTATCCGATCTTTTTGCATAAAGAATCATACAGAGCAATACTCCTAGAGAAGCAGGAAGCACCCATTGCGGCTGCACATGACCTCTGAGTGTTGACAAACCAAAGAATGCCAGAAAGAAGACTGATAGCACTACAATAGTCCGCTCATACTTATCTCTGAATCTTTGCGTAAATAATACTATAAAAAACAATGGGAACAGAAACGGATTCAATGTTGCCCATATATTTCCTATATACTCAAAGACATAACCCGGTTTAAAGCTTTTACTACGGTCAGACAGATGATATTGAAACGAAGCAAAGTCATGCTCATACTGCCAGTAAAAGTGAGGCAACAAAACCAACAGAGCTACGAAAGCTGCAAAATAAGTTTTACTACGCTTCAGTATCGCGAGGTTGGCTATTATTACCGATATAACAACAATAGCTCCATGATATTTGCTATATGCAAGCAAACCCATACACAAGCCCGTGAGAATACTCCATTTCCATGAATATTTTTCCAGAAACTTTTTAAAGGAAGCCAGAAAAAGAACTGTAAAGAACATCAAAGGCGCATCCGGTGTTGCTATAAATCCATTTATCTCGAGTAAAGGAATGGCTAACGCAACCAGAAAATAGATCAATGCATCTTTTGCATCAAAATCTCTGCGCTTTATCGTCAGCCAGAATAAATACAGATAAACGGGTTGCAAAAGAGTTATAAAGAAACGCACACCTGACTCTCCGGGCAAAAACTCGCCAAGCTTAATCAGTAAAGCCACCATCGGCGGATGATCAAAATATCCCCAATCGAGATTTTGAGCAAACATCCAATAATAAGCCTCATCATAATGCAATTGAGTAAATGCCGATTGAACAAGGTTAGCAATCCATAATATGGAAAGTAAAGAAATTAATAATAAGTCAGGTTTATTCTTTATACCAGGATGCATACATTAAATAGTTTCGTGCAATTTTTTCATTCATCTCTTTTGCTTGTTCAGGGTCTACCTTTTTCACAAACTTAGCCGGCACACCTGCATATATCGATCCGGGTTCTACTATAGTTTTAGCAGTAACCACCGAGCCGGCTGCAATAATAGCGCCTTCGCCAATCACAGCGTGGTCTAGAATTACAGACCCCATACCAATCAAAGCGCCAGCCTTGATCGAAGCGCCATGAATAGTCACATTATGTCCGATAGAGACATTATCTTCAATCTCGATGGTCGATTTCTCATACAAAGTATGCAATACCGATCCATCCTGAATATTGACTCTGTTACCAATACGTATAGAATTAACATCTCCGCGCAACACTGTACTATACCAGATACTACAGTCGTTACCCATTACTACATCGCCGATTATCGCACAGTTTTCGGCAAGAAAACAGTTTTCTCCAATGCGGGGAGTAAAACCTCTTACACTTCTTATTATAGCCATAACAGTTTGTATTAAATAAAAAAATGCTGAACCGATACACTTGTCTCTATTGGCTGTACCAATAAAGGCAAGTGTATCCATTCAGCTATCTGATAGTAAATTAAGCTTGTACCGGTTTTGTTTTTTCGTTCAACCATCTATCCTCATCCTCAGTCAGATTAGGCGATAATTTTGCATAAACATCCTGATGATAATTATTAAGCCAGTCGATCTCTTCTTTCGATAAAAGAGAGAAATCAATACCTTTTGTATCAATAGGGAACAAAGTCAGTGTATCAAATCCAAGAAACTTACCGAATGGAGTAACCATTTCTTCTTTTATCAGAATCAGATTCTCAATACGAATACCGTATTCACCTGCACGATACAAACCAGGTTCATTCGACAGAATCATACCCGGAACCAGTTTAGTCGGATTTTCATCCATACGGATAGACTGTGGTCCTTCGTGTACATTCAGGAAATGCCCAATACCATGTCCTGTACCATGTCCATAATTCAAACCTCTGTCCCACATAGCTTTACGGGCAAGTATATCAATCTGCGATCCTCTTGTTCCTTCCGGGAACTTACAGGTTGCAATTCCGATATGCCCTTTAAGCACAAGTGTATAATCTGTTTTCTGAATATCACTAAGTTCGCCTAAAGCTGTTGTTCTTGTTATATCTGTTGTTCCGTCAAAATACTGACCTCCGGAGTCGAGTAATAAAAAGCTCTCGCGTGACAAAGTCATTGCATTATCCCTTGTCGGACGGTAGTGAACAATTGCTCCGTTTGATTTGAATCCGGCAATTGTAGCAAAGCTTGTACCGAAAAACAATTCCTGTTCTTCTCTGAATTCAAGCAACTTTTCCGAAATCGTATGTTCCGTTAGCTGCTCACTATCGATATTTTGTTCAAGCCAGATAAAGAATCGGGTAAGCGCTACACCATCCTTAACCATAGCCCGGCGGAAACCTTCAATTTCAGTTTCGTTCTTAACACTCTTAAGAAGTGTAACCGGAGATAGAGCCTCAATGACTTTACAATCCTCTGAAATCATTTCATACAGATTGTAATTCATCTTATTCGGATCAATCAAAACCACCGATTTAGATTCCAGTTTTGAAAGATAACTACCAAATTTATGATAATCGGCAAAACTAATATTTTGTTCATGCAACGACTCGCGAAGTTCCTCTGTAAGCTTATCCAGCTCAATAAACAGAATACTCTCCTCTTTCGATACAAAAGCGTAGGCAATAGCAACCGGATTATGCTCGACATCCGTACCACGGATATTAAACGTCCAGGCTATTTCATCCAAAGCTGTAAGAATAGTACAATTTGCACCCTCACGCTTCAATATATCATCTATTGCATTTATTTTATCTTCTGCATTATTTCCTGCAAAAATATCTGGCAGTTCGAATATTGGATCTTTCGGGAGTGTCGGTCTGTCATACCAAAGTTCGTCAAAAGGATCATATTCAGCAATTAGTTCTACACCTTTCTTTTCAAGGGCAGCTTTCATTCTGCGTACATCATTCACAGTGAACACGTCACCGTCAATACCAACTTTAGATTCTGCAGGCACTTCACTCGTAATAAACTCAATGATATCAGGTGTTCCTGTTACCCCTTGTTTATATAGATCAATCCCAGTTCCGTCCAACTCCTGCTCAGCCTGAAGAAAGTAACGGGAATCTGTCCAAAGTCCAGCCTTATCCTTTAATACGACAACGGTTCCCGCAGATCCATTAAATCCGGAAATCCATGAGCGAGTTTGCCAATGTTCAGCTGTATATTCACTAATATGTGCGTCTGATGAAGGAATAATAAAAGCATCAAGTTCCTGCTTTACCATATAGCTTCGTAATCTTGAAAGACGCTCCTTAATAGCGTTTACCATATCTGTATTGTGTTGTTTTAAGTTTCTAACGAAGTTCTGAATCCAATTTTCCTAATTGTTTTCATCTAACATGCAAACTTACATAATTATTTTTTAGTTGCAAGTGTTACCTCACTCTTTTGTGTAAAAAGATCAAAACAATTCTTTAGCACATCCGTTAACATATACACCTAACAAACCTATTTACAAGAATATACCCAACAATTAGCATATAACAACTCTATTTCATAAGCAAACAAATACTAATTCAAGAAAAAAAAACAAGCGACAGAAGTTCGATTACTTTCTGTACAGAAGATAAAAAAATAAGTCTCTTAATTTGCTCTTATGACAGACAAGGCTTACATTTGTTTTGTTATCTGTGCGTTT